>JBKCFX010000111.1:0-3744 GCA_046303595.1 Bacteroidia bacterium | reverse complement strand
CAATGTGGTTGTGCACAGTATTCCACAAGCGTCGTTTGCTGTGGCTAGTCCCATCTGTGCCGGTCAAGCTACTACTGCAACCTATACCGGAACAGCAAACAACAATGCCACTTATACCTGGGACTTTGGCGCAGCGCTAGTGTTGGGTGGAGCAGGGCAGGGGCCTTATACCTTGCAATGGGATAATGCAGGCACGTATCCGGTTTCGCTCGTGGTAAGCCGAAACGGATGCTCATCGCCACCGTTTTCTGTCGATGTTGAAGTGTTTGCGATCCCCGATGCTCCATTTACGGCCGAATCGCCCGTATGTATCGGCGAAGCATCCACCATTATTTTCAATGGCACAGATGCAAACGGCAATCTATACAACTGGGATTTCAGTGGTGGCCAGGTGCTCTCCGGAAATGGAGTTGGTCCGTATGAAGTATACTGGCAAAATCCCGGAAACAAACAAATCGTTTTGCAATTGATTTCGCCTCAAGGTTGTGCATCTGATCCTTCCGTTCAATTTGTTGAAGTAAAGCCTACGCCAACTTCTGTTTTTACAGCCGAAACGCCGGTTTGTTTGAACGAAACTTCCACCATCCAATATACCGGAACCGGAAATCCCGGTGCTCAATACAGCTGGAATTTCAACGCCGGTATTGTAGTTAGCGGAAGTGCGCAGGGTCCGTATGAAATTCAGTGGCAAACACCGGGTATTAAAACAATAACGGTGCAGGTCGAAGAAGATGGCTGTGTTTCGCCACCAACCCAACAACAAGTAAACGTTCGGCCGCTACCTACTGGATTTTTTACAGCCGCATCGCCGGTATGTGCTTTCGAATCAACTACGATAGTCTATTCGGGCAATGCTACAGGCAATGCAATTTTTAACTGGGATTTTGATAATGGCTCGGTGATCTCGGGCAGCGGTCCCGGGCCTTTTCAGGTTTCGTGGGAAACTTCCGGACCGAAAAACATACGCCTAACCGTTATTGAAAATGGCTGCAGTTCGGTAGAAGAAATCAATGTGGTATTGGTTAATCCGGTACCAACAACTACGTTCACCGCCAGTGGTCCCCTTTGTTTAGGCCAAAATTCAACCATTGCGTATACAGGTAATGCCTTGTCGACTGCTCAATATACCTGGGATTTCGACGGTGCAACCATCATTTCAGGAGCAGGCAATGGTCCGTTTGTAGTTACATGGGATGAACCCGGAACGCGAACCATCACCTTAAATTTGAGTCAGGCCGGTTGCGATGCACCACCGTCTTCTCAAACCGTAACCATTTATCCAATCCCAACCGCACCATTTTTAGCGAACGAACGCGTTTGTGTAGGCGTTCCGGCAACGCTTACGTATACCGGAACGGCTGGTGTAAGTGGCAACTACAACTGGAACCTCGATGGCGGTATTATTCAATCGGGCAGTGGAAGCGGTCCATTGAATGTGTTTTGGAATACACCCGGAATTAAGCAGGTTAGCGTGTTTGTGGTTGAGAATGGATGTCCTTCGCCACCTGTTCAGCAAGCGGTTGAGGTAATTCCGTATCCAACATCTGATTTTACAGCAACTCCGCTGGTATGCGAAGGACTAAGTACGACAGTTACGTTTAATGGTACTGCTTTGCCACAGGCAACATTCGACTGGAATTTCGATGGTGCCGAGGTAATTTCGGGTAGCGGTGCCGGGCCTTATCAGATTACATGGCCGGTAACAGGCGATAAGACCATAACCTTGTCTGTTTCTCAATTTGGAGGCGAATCGCCCGAAAGTCAGGTGTTGTTGAATGTAGCACCTTCACCAACGGCATTTGCAGGCGACGATCGCATTGGTTGTCCCGGCGACACACTCGAACTGGGTGGGCTTTACACTTCTGGTTATGCTTACCAGTGGACACCTTCTGCAGATTTTGTGAACGCGACGGTTTCGGCACCACAACTCGTTTTGGAAAACAACAGCGGACAATTGTTGATGAACGAATACATAGTTGCTACTACATTAGGCAATTGCATCGTTTACGATACTGTAAATGTGCTTATAGAACCACTTCCTGTTTTAACGGTTAATATGCCTGAGGGACAATGTTTCGCAGGCAATTCGCTTGATTTTTCGGCTGGGGGTAATTTTCAGTCGGACGCTGTTTTTACTTGGCAGTTCGGGCAGTTTGCCAATCCGCAGCAAACCAATACAACATCGCCGCAGGATGTTAATTTCCTCACGCCTGGAATGCACATCGTTCAGGTAATGGTTGAAACTTGGGGGTGTAGAAGTCCGGTGTATGTCGATTCGGTTGAAATTTACGAGATGCCTCAGGCTCAATTCAGCGCCACGAACGTAGAGGGCTGTCCGCCACTGCGGCCCGATTTTCAAAATACTTCAATTGGATTTGGAAACGATACCTACATCTGGGAAATGGGCGATGGCACCACACTAAATGGACAAACGCCCGACTATTCATACTCAAGTTCGGGTCAACATACAGTAACCTTAACGGTCGAAACTGCTCAGGGCTGCACCGCGCGCTATGAGATGCATAGTTTGGTAAATGTTTTCCCTGTGCCACTGGCAGGCTTTACGGTAAATCCGAACGTGTTAACAACAGCGCAACCGCTTGCCAACATTATTGATCAGTCGGTTGGAGCCGCGAGTTGGGAGTATGATTTAGGAGATGGTACGAGTTCGAATGAACGCAGCTTTACGCACAATTATTTGAATGTGGGATCTTACGATTTGACGCAGATTGTAACCAACAACTACGGATGCAAAGACATCGCCACGTATTCATTAAAAGTAGAACCCGAAATGACGTTCTACATTCCAAATGCGTTTACACCGGATGGTGATGGTACGAACGAGATTTTTAAATGCGAAGGATTGAATATTGAGCAGTTTCGTATGGAAATTTACGATCGTTGGGGCGAGCTGGTGTTTGAGTCGAACGATATTGATGTAGGCTGGAATGGTAGGTTGTTTAATTCCTTCGATCGTCCTGTTTCGCAGATGGATGTTTACGCAGTTGTAGTTTATGTGCGCGATAATATGGAGAATCCTCCACGCCGAATTAATCATCGGGTAACGCTGGTGCATTGACCCCAGCGTCTGTTTTTATCCTAAACTCGTTTTATTTAACTATTGTCAAGCTGGAATCTCCTTAACGTTGATGTTGGAGTCAACCCTGATGCCAAGGCAAATGTTAATATTGTTGGTCGTCATTATGAGGAATCAACAATGGCTTAAAAGAATTAAACAACTTAGGCTTCCGAATCAAGTTGATGCTTGAAATAATGCTCAACAGGCATAAGTTCCATAGTTTCTGAAAGCTGCATGGATTTGTCGGTAGAACTGCTAACCACAATCCTATCCGCATCCATAAAGCTTCGATGAAGTACTTTTGAAATTTTTGTCAGATTATTGAGGCTTCCCAATTTAATTTCAATGGTTTGACGCACTTCGATGCCTTCAACAAGCACCAAGTCGATTTCTCCACCACTGTGTTCGGCATAGAAATAAGGCTGTGCTTGTAAACGAATATCCGAAAGTGTTTTTTCGATGATGAAACCCTCGAAAGAAGCTCCACATCCGGGATGTCGACTAAGGTCTTGGCGCGTTCGTATTCCCATTAAATAGTGCAATAAACCGCTATCTCGGAAATACAATTTTGGGTTTTTCACCAATCGTTTTCCCGAGTTTACAAACCAAGGCTGAAGCAAACGAATAATGCCTGCATTTTCTAAAAAGTACAAATAGGTTTTGAT
>JBKCFX010000110.1:0-5134 GCA_046303595.1 Bacteroidia bacterium | reverse complement strand
GAGCATCAGACTGGAAGCATGTAAATGCAATATCGCCGGCTGCGGGTGTCATGGAATAATTTACGACGATGATGCTTCCCGCAACATACGTAATGGAGTAATTGGCCGAATTGAATGTGCCGCCCGTAGCCGCTGATGGCGTTACCTGTGCGCTGTAAGTTCCCGGTGTTGCGCCCTGCCCTATGCTGCCAGCGGCTGCGCCGTAAGCAATGGTAACCGAACCAATGGTTTCGCCGCCCTGTAAGCCCGATGAGGTAAAAGCGGTTGAACCACTTCCCCCCGAAATAACCGTTCCGGCATCTTTAGTAACATTGTTAGCGGTGATGGTAAGCGCGCGTTGGGTAATAGCCCCTGTTGCCGAACCCGCTGCCAGGCTATAATTGATTGCCAAGCCACCATTTGTGCCATTGGACAGGGTGTAGTTTACGGTAACATTGGTGTAGGTGCCCACGTTGGCGCTAGAATAATTCGCTGCCGTTGCAGTTGCAGTTACGGTTTGGCTGCCCACAAAACCTGAGAGTGTACCCACCGTAACTGCGCCTGAGGTGGTGGTAGCGTCATAGGGTTTTGATGCAATGGTGGGAGCTGTGATGCTTAGTGGCTTGGGCGAAACCAAATTTCCGGCTGCTGAGGTTAAAACATTCGCAGAGCTTGCGCCGCTGCTCGACAATACAACTGCCACAGTGTTGTTATACGAGCCTGCATTTTGTGAAGCGGCAATCCGAATCCAAACCGAGGTTCCACTAGCAACAGATACCGAAGCACCATAACCCGATCCTGAAGTAGTGGAAACTTCGAATCCCGGTTGTGCCGTTGCTGTTATATTTCCTGTAAGCGAGCTTCCGCTTGCAGTAAAACTAATTCCAGCAGTAGCAGAACCATAGATGCCGGATAATGAACCAACGAGTGTAGTCCCATCTAAAATAGGCCCACCGCTTGCTGTCCACTGTGCATAAAGCGTAAAATTGGCCGTTTGCCCATGTGTGTAAGGGAAAGAAATGGCCGTTCCTCCGCTTGAGGCTACAAACCATCCATTGAACGTAAAACCGACCCTTGTGGGAGTTCCCGGCGCGGATATTATCTGACCGCCCGTTATGGTTGTGCCACTCGAAACAGCGCTTCCACCCTGACTATCGTACGTTACTGTAAGTGTATTGGCGGTCCATTGGGCAAAAAGAGTTGTATTGGCTGTAAAAGGAAAGCTCGAACTATTTGCATAAGCTGTTCCGCTTCCGTTTGCGGCCGTATTCCATCCTGCGAAGGTGTAGCCTGTTCTGGTAAAAGCATTGGCTGTTAAATTAGTTGCTGAACTGGCGGTTTGGTTGGCCATGGTTCCTCCCGTAGCGCCATTGCCGTTAAAGGTTACGGTATAATTTGTAGGCGCTGCCGTTCCCATTAATTTCACATCATCAATTCTGAATTGTGGGGTAGCGCTTGTTTGCCTGAACCTAATTCTCAAATTAGCTGTCGCAGGGATGGTTCCTGTTGGTGTTATTAGTGCCCAATTTGCCGTACCCATGCCAGTAGCTCTTGAATAACTTAAGCTTGTCCAATTGCTTCCGTCAGAGCTAATCTCAACGGCAAGTTCATTGTTGCTGGCTGTAGTGCTTTTATAATGGCCGAAACTAAGTATCAGTGAAGTGTAACCACTTGTATTAATTCCTGAGATAACAAATTCTCGCCCGACGGTATTGGTGAAAAAGACATTTCTGCCACCCGATGCTCCTGAATATCCTGAAGAAGCAGTTGACGTTCTGGTATCTGCTGTACCCGAGAACGTCAACCCTCCATTATCGAAAGTGGTACCAGAAATTGAAGTATTTGTTGTAGAACAACATGTGCCGACAGTTTCTGTAAAAATCGTTGCTTGTCCCAAGCATGGCAAAGAAAATACCGCAAGAATTATAATTAGTGCACATTCAAGACGAAGTGAAACTTGCGATTTTTTTAAGGAATCGGAAGTGTTAAATATTCTTTTTATCTGGTGGAAAGGTAGATACATCGGAAAGGAAACTATGTATTGAAGTAAAGCGCGTAGGGACTAACAAGATTTCTAACAGCATATTTAGCCTTTAGAAGAGGAATATTTTACAGCGCATTGCAAAGGTATATTCTAGTGCTCGCGGTATTGTTAATCCATGGTTTCGCTTTATGATGCCCTGCTTTATGATTACCTTAAATTTGTTAAGGAATTATTAAGGCTTCACAAATAAATCTGAAGAAGAAATTGTTACTGTTTTCATGTAATTATGGCTTATATAACAGATTTATAAATTCCTTTACAGGGGGCAATTGAGACCATCCAAAATAATTTAGGGCTTATATTTCAGCAATTGTTAACAGCCGGTATTGATCTCCCCCCATTGTGGGGTTTTCAGAAAAATACTCCAGCCTATGTTTGTGGTATAAATAATCCACCCATGAAAACACTATCTAATCGCACACAAATCAACACTTGGAGTTTATGCTCTTTGGGTTCACGGTTCGGAACTCATCGTTTCTGGTCTATACAGTATTGCTTTGCAACTATTCTATTAATCCTTTTATTTTCAAGTAAACATAATGCTCAAAGTGTACCATTCACCGGAGGAATGATTGAGGAAGCCGATCAGCACTTATGTCATTCTGGCGACCCAAACCCAATTGTATTTTCTATTCCGGTTAGTCCTTCTGTAGGTATCACATACCAATGGTACTATAAAAACGGAATTGTATCAGCACCGGCACTCGAATCGAGTATTGTAGGATGGACCATGATTTCAGGCGCAACAGGCTCCAGCTATGACCCGCCGGCCGGCCTCACCAGCTCGAGAACATACGCATGTTACATAAGCTTTTCCATTTGGGGGCGTTGGGCAAGCAACGTTCGTTACATTACCGTTCTACCGCAATTATATAGTGGAATTGTTGCATCTGGCGATCAAACCTTTAGCCTATCGGGTAATCCATCGCCAATTGCCTTGTCGAGTCCTGCTTATGGTTCATCGGGCGACTTTCAATACCGCTGGTATTCTTATCCAGGAATTACCAATGCCCCAACAGGCTCTTCTATACCAGCTGGATGGACTGCCGTTACAGGAGCAACCAATTCAACTTACGACCCACCGGTTCAATGCAAATCCATTACCTATGCGCTCCTTGTGGATCCGATTGGTTCGCCCGACTGCTCTCCCAAATGGGCCGGAGGTCAACGTAAAATAACCATCAATTTTAGCCCCGGCACGATAGCCTCCGGTAACCAAAGTGTTGGAGAATGCGGCGACCCCAATCTCATTTCATTTTCTACTGCTGCTACAAGTGGCGCAACCTTCCAATGGTATTATAAGAGCGGATTGGTGAGTGCACCTGCTTCTACAGCCAGCACAAGTGGTTGGACCATCATTTCGGGAGCAACAGCAAGCAGCTACAATCCTCCCGCAGGTCTTCAGAGCAGCCGTACATACGCATGTCGCGTTTCGAATTGTGCGGTTAGTTTATGGGCAAGCGGAGTTCGACAAATAAATGTAAATCAAACCGAAGTAAATATTGGAAATAATGAAGTTATTTTTAGCATGAGTGGCGATCCGCAAGCCATTACAGCACCAACAGGCTATTATGCCTATCAGTGGTATGTTTATTCGGGCTTAACTACGGCCCCCTCTACTTATGCCGGAATTCCAACGGGTTGGGTAGCCGTTTCGGGTGCAACTAGTAGCACCATTAATCCATCCATCACCACCAGCAGTAAAACGTATGCATTACGGGTTAGTTTTCAACCGGGTTGCACAAAGTGGGCTAGTGGCACCTATCGGATTGTTATTGCCAATTTTAGCTATGGAGCATTAGGCGGCACAAAGTTCAATGAAATATGCTATGGAGAGGATCCCGCAGCATTTACTTTTTCGACACCTCCATCAACAGGGGTTACGGTTAGCTGGTATAGAACCATGAGCGAAAAGTTGCCCACCTCTCCACTCACAAATTTAGACACACTGGTAGGTGCAGGTATGACCTATGATGCTCCGGCTTTTGGCGCCAACTATGATATCATGTGGATGGGGTTCTTTCAAAAAAATTATTGTGCGCGTGTTAGCAATGGAACAAGCACGTACTGGTTAGAGCCGCGTATTATAAAAATGCGCACCCAATTCATAAATGGAGCCATTCATAATCCTTACACTCCTTTTTACTACACCTGCGCATCTAATTTGCCCAACACCCTGGTTGGCTTCGATGTTCCAAGAGGCGCCTCAACAGAAAGCTATATTTTACAATGGTATGTTTCGACCATCCCAAACACGAATTATTTGAATGAATATTGTGCTGGCTGCGATACACTCGAGGGTGTAAACTGGCAAGCTATAGGTAATCCAATACTTCGCGACTTTCCTCTTGATGGGGCTCTAGAATCGGATATAGCTTTGCCTACTCAAATCCCTGCATTAAATGGTCCTGTATATCAAAGCGAAGCCGGGAATTATCGTTTAATCACTTATAAACTTTACGTAACGCCATATGATCCGTATTCGGGCTCATTTGAACCATTGTGCCCGGATTTGCTTGAGTCCTATTGCCAACCAGTTACAGGCGCTTCGCAAAGTGGCGGGGCATTTATGATTGGATGTTTTAAAGTTGGGGTGTTGGAATGTGGGAATACGAGTCGATATACCCACAACGAACCATCGCAGCCTTTATTAACTAAGCAAGGTACCGAGGTGTTTATGCAAGCATATCCGAATCCGGCAAAAAACGAATTCGATTTAGAGTACATTATTCCCCAAAATATAAACCTGGCTAAATTCGTATTAATTAATTCCGCTGGTCAAGTGGTTGAATCGATACCAGCTAAAACCGGTATAGAAAAAAGTTCGATTCATGTTCAGGTTAATCACTTGGCTTCTGGATTATATACCATAGCGCTTATTGCTGATGGTAAAACGATAGATTACCATAAGATAGCGGTTGTTAATTAAATCCAAATCCACAATTCGCCAAAAGAACTGAAAATAGCCTCGCAACTTGATGCTTCTAAAAATCAGCACCTGATCGGAAATGGTCGGGTGTTGTTTTGCATCAAATCGCTTTCTAAGATTTTCAAAGTTTTACCTACAATTCAATCGCACTCTTTTTTGAATATAAGCCAATATTGATAGGG
>JBKCFX010000109.1:0-6250 GCA_046303595.1 Bacteroidia bacterium | reverse complement strand
GTAATTACACCGATTACCGTAGCGAATTGAGCGAAAAAGAAAAGCCGGCAGCTTTGGTTCAGAAGCAAGATGCAGTAGTTGTTGAAAAGCCTAAAAATACAGCGAAGCCCTCGTTCAAAGAGGTGCATGAATTCAACCAGCTCGATGCCGAAATTCCGAAACTGGAGGAAAAAGTGCAGCAATTGACCAGTGAATTAAACAGCGGAATTGCCGACCACGTGGAGTTAAACCGCTTGGGCGATGAATTGAAAAAACTGAGCGATTCGCTTGAAGAGAAAACCATGCGCTGGCTCGAACTCAGCGAAAAGATTGGTTAATCTTGGCCGGGCACGATGCTTGGTAGGCGAAAAACAAAAATCGATAACTTCGCCGGATATGAGAATATTATTTACTGCCATTGTGATGGCACTGGTTTTTAGTTCATGCAGAACAACAGTTACATACACCGGATTGCGTCCTGCCGATGTGAGCCTGCCCAAGGAAATTCAATCGGTAGTATTGGTGAATCGCTACAAAGCCAATCGCCAGAATCAGTGGCTAAATATTGTTGAGGGACTTTTTACCGGCGAAATCTTATTTGCCGACAAGCGTGGTGTTGAACAGGCGCTCGCGGCTTTGCAAACCAGATTGATGGATGGACCTAAATACCGCGTTTCGATTGCGAACGATATGTTTTACGGAACGGGAACCGGCATGTTGCCGCCGCCATTGGATGTGAATGAAATCAAAAACCTTTGTCAGAAATACCAGGCCGATGCGGTAATCGCCATCGAGGGTTTCGATTCAGATATCATGGTCGTTACCGAGCCTCGTCAGCGCAAGCGAACCGTTGAGGGGAAGGAAGTTATTGAGAATTTTTTCGAAGCCATAGAGCGGGTGCGCATCAACATGAGCTGGAGGTTGTACAATGGAAATACCGGCAGCATCATCGACCAGCATACCATGTTGGCCGAGCGCGGATTTAATGCAACAGGCAATACGGCCGATTTGGCAAGAAGAGCATTGCTTTTTCCGGTCGATGCCATTATGCGCACCGCGTTTGAAGGGGGCGATGCGTATGGAACACGCATTTCGCCATCTTGGGTAAGTTACGTGCGCGAGATCTATGGCAGAGCCAGCGGCTCGGGACAGATGAAAAAAGCCCGGAAGATGGCTCGCCGCGGCGATTGGGAAGGAGCGGCAACAATTTGGGAACGTCTTTCACGCTCTCCGCGAACCAAAGTGGCGAAGCGCGCCACATACAACCGAGCGGTAGCGGCCGAGTTTATTGGCAATTACGAAGAAGCACTTACGTGGGCCCGCAAGGCATCGGATGTGTACAATTTACGCCAGGCCGATCGATATGTTTACACGCTCAAAGCACGCATGAACGAGCTGCAGCGACTGGATATGCAGATGGAGAATGTGGAGAAGAAGTGAGGCGGTGCGAGCATTCAAATTTTCGATGCTCTGAACTATCCGAATTTTCGTTTATTCGATTTGAATGCATCCGAAAAAGCTAAATTGTGCGATGCAGGTAAATTTTATGCTTGCCTGAAATGCCTGTAAAAATGGGAGAAGCCTATTCGTTGGCTTTGGGGTCCTCCAACCTCCTCCCCAGCGTTCAAGTTACGAAACAATGTTGGCGCTAGTCGTTTCAAAATCGCAAAACGGATAATTCTTACAAACACAGCTGTTCATATTTCAGTCGAAAAATGCTACTTGTAGGGTTAATAACCTTTCCCGAACTTGAGATCGGGCGGGAACAGCTGTTGCCCCTTTTTTGTTTTAAGGCTATTGGCTTGCAATGTTATGAGCCATTAATTTTTCAAAACCTACAAAATTCAAATTGAAACTACTATCTGAATAAGTAAAGCCTTTACATCATCCCATTTCTTAAGGCTTAAATCCATTTTAAAATCTTTGCCTTCGGCGACTTCCTTTTTAATTTTTAATATTCATTTTTCAAGGTAAAATTGAGCTCGCCTGCGGCTTCGGTTTTCTTGATAAAAAAAGGAAGCAAAAAAATCAAGGAAAATAAAATGCTTCCGCCCGCTCTTCAAATTCCGTTGAAATGCTAGAAAAGCTGATAAATCAGTTTTCTGCATTTCTACCGGCCTTTGAATTCAGGCCATCGCAGGCCCGCTTTATTTTCCTTTTGCCGGCGCGCATTTATTCCCATGCCAACATCCAAATCCTCATGACAATTTTGGCTTAATAACCTTTCCCGAACTTGAGATCGGGCGGGGACAGCTGTTTCCCCTTTTTTGTTTAATGCGGTGACATCTTCCCTTTTAATCTGTCTATCCAATGCAACAACGCCGATTGCAACAACAGCCATATACGAATTTCATGTACCAGAAATACAATCCTTTAAACCGTAGAAAGCACCTCAGAAAATCAATAGCCTAAGCGCTGAAAAATTTGCTCAAAACAAAATATGTACTCTTTTTCCATATTTTTACCGCGATAAACACAAGCCAATGAACGAATAACAATTTCTTCTACAGATAAAATTAGCGTTTGCTAAACTGCCGTCATTGAAAGGTCGAAAATTCAAGTGAAACGGGAGGTTCAGCTAAACGCTCACGCAAAGGCGTGGGCTTTACTCTACTTCGTTTCACAGGGCTTCGACTCCCTCTTTGCGAGTTTGGTAACTGTCCCACGCTGATTTTTTTTACCCTTGCTGCGGGACGGGCGAGAAAAAATCGAACAATGAAAAACAAAAATTTACTTTTTACAGCAGCAGCAACCTTGGGATTGATTACAGCAACAATGGCGCAGGTTACTTGGAATCAACTACCTAGCTTTCCAGATGGACGTGCTGGTCATAGTTTTTTCTCATTAGGTAATAAAGGATATTTAATTGGTGGCACAAACGGAACCGTAACATATAATACTGTTTACGAATACGATGCGCAAATGAACATATGGACTCAACTTTCGCCTATGCCTATTAATCGAGCCGGTGCTGTAGCGTTTTCAATTAATGGAATAGGTTACGTAACTTTAGGTGGAAGTATCTCAATGGACGCTTATGATCCTAGCACAAATACTTGGACAAATAAGGCTAGTTTTCCTTCGGTTGAAAGATCAAATAGTATTGTCTTTGTTATAGGAACAAATGCATATGTGGGCCTTGGTATGGATAATGATGGCAATGTTTTTTCGGATTTGTATAAGTATAATTCAATTTCTAATACTTGGTCAGCCATAAGTTCATTTCCAACCAATAGAACTGCTACAGCTGCTTTTGCCATAGATGATAAAGGCTATGTTGGTTCTGGGCTAATAAATTGGAATTCTCCATTACAATCTGATTTATTCGAATACAATCCTATAAGTAATACTTGGACTCAAAAAGCATCTTTACCTAGCGTTGGTAGATATGCTGCGATTGGTTTTTCAATGAATGGTAAAGGCTATATTGGGACTGGTGAAAAAGCCAACCCTTCAGGTTTGTTGAATGATATTTGGGAATATGATGTAGTCAATGATTCTTGGTCCAATTACACAACTTATCCTGGCGGTGGTGTGAATTACGCTGAATGTTTCAAAATTAACAATGAAATATTCATAGGCGGGGGATCTCCTGGATGGCGAAGCGATTTTTACAATCTTACTACATGTTCAAATAGTACTTTGATTACACCGCCAACTAACTCCATAACAACCGGCGGCACCGCCACTTTCACCGCCACCACCTCAGACCCCAACCCCGGCTATGAGTGGCAAAGCGATTTCGGGCAAGGTTATCAAACATTAAATAATTACGGGAATTATTCAGGCGCAACCACTTCATCTTTAACTATAGCTAATGTTCAGTTATCGGAACACAATCAGCGCATCCGCGTCATTTCAACTTCCGGCGAGTGCATCGACACCTCCAATGTGGCTACAATTGTTATTGCCGACACCTGCATCAATTCACTTACCGACACCACCTACACTACCGTTACCGATACGCTTATCATTAATACCTTAATCACCGAACTGGCTCCGCCTGCCAATACCAATACCATCAAGGTGTTTCCTAATCCGGCCAGCACAGAGCTTACCATCGATTACGGCAATTTTGCCCTCATGAGCGGCTACCAACTGCGCATCGAGAATTCGCTGGGCCAACAGGTGTTTCAAACCAACATCAACCAGCAAAGCGATACACTCAGTCTTGCAACCTGGGGCGGCAATGGCTTGTATTTCGTGCACATCGTCGATCCGCAAGGCAACACCATCGATATTCGGAAGATTGTGTTGCAGTAAATGCTAAAAAGGCTAGCTTTTAGTCTTTAAGCGAATTCAACACTAAAACGAAACGAAACCGGAGTTTCTCTAAAAGGGAATTCCGGTTTTTTGTTTTGTACAGATTTAGGCCGTATTTCAAGGATAGTATCCCAAGATTTTAATCTCATAGCCCAGGATTTCAATTCATTGCCCAGGATTTCAATCCTGGGAAAAGGAGAACGATTCGAATCAAGCAGCATGTTCAAAACGAGCAGATCCCGCGCCAGGGATTGCAGGGGAAAGCCCGCAATGAGGCGAAGTGAAGCAAAGCCGAGTGAGGACTTGTACCGGAAAGCCCGCCCGGGCGCCCAAAAGATTATCCCGTAAAAGTTCGTGTACTAATTTTTAATTGGTGCACTAAAACTCGAAGTTAAACTGATCGGTGCGCAGCTTATCGTAAGCGACCTGATCGAATTCGAACAAACTCGCGCGTTTGTGCGGAACGCCTTTCTGCTTTTCTTCCAGTTGCTTTATGAAGCCTTTGTTCAGAATCTTGCGCCTGAAATTGCGTTTGTCGAGCTGTGTGCCCAAAATGGTTTCATACACGCGCTGCAATTGGCCTAAGGTGAACTTCTGTGGCAACAATTCGAACCCAATTGGCTCGATGCGCAACTTGGTTTTCAAGCTCTTCAGTGCCGCATCCAAAATTTGGTTGTGGTCGAAGGCAAGCTGTGGTACTTCCGAAACCGGACACCAGAATGCCTTGCGCGCGAACGAAGAAGCAGAAGGAAGATAATCGCCAATCTTGACCAATGAGTAATAGGCAACGGTAATTACCCGTGCGGTTGGCACTTCGCGCACTGCATTGAGCCATTGCGCGTCGTCTGACGCCTTTACACGCTTGGGATCGCCAAATGCGTAGAATTGTTCGAGGAATATGTTCTCCAATGAGGTCAACTCCCGAAGTATTCGCTTTGCAGATGTATCGAGATCTTCGTTATCGTCGACAAGATTGCCCGGAAGCGAATGCCTGCGCGAATGCTTGTCTTGCGCATCCAAATTACGTTCGATAAGCAACACTTTTAGTTCGTGCTCATCAAAACCAAAGATGACACAATCGACAGAAACATGCGGATTTAACTGTAGCGTAGCCGATCCGGCCGTTTTCATGTGCAATGCGGTAGATTAAAATTTAGGTTCGGCAAAAATAAAACATGAAAGACATTATTCTATCGTTGCCCCAAAACAATTTTAAACACGTTTGTAGTTTGCTCCCCATGCAGCCTTACAATGTAAATTCCACTCGGGAGTTGGTTCGTTGTATTCAGTGTAATTGCATTGTTGCTGCCGGTTGCTTGGTTTACATAGAGCACCATTCGACCGCTCAAGTCAAACAGATCAATGCGTTGAATCTCCGCGTTGATCTCCTCAATGTGAAGATTTCCATGTGCGTCGGTATAAACACGGAACGTATTTTCCATCTCATCCCTTGCTCCAACACTGATTACTTCATAGCCTTGCGATAGCTCCGAACTGCAGCCGTTAAGCGTAACAGAAACGGTATACACGCCAAAAGCGCCAATGCTTAATTGCGGATTCTGTTCGCCGATCAATTCCTCGCCGTTTAAAAACCAGGTGTAAATGCCTGCTGTGGGATTGTTAACGATTAACTCAGCTCCAAGCAATTCTATTGCCGGTGGCTCAGGCGTGCTTTGTACGGCAACCGAAACTTCATCGCTAGCCGCACACCCTGCTTCGTTGGTAGCAGTAAGGGTGTAGGTCGTGCTCTCGATTGGACTGGCATTGGGTTGCGCTGCGTTCGCGTTGTCGAGTCCTATTGCGGGACTCCACGAATAATTCAAAGTGCCCGGTGTCCCGAGCTGAACCGTTTGCCCTGAACAAATTTGTGCATCAAAGCCAGCCGCAACGATTGGCGAAGTCGCTACTTCGAGCAACACATTCGCATTGGCAGATGTTGGACTTGCGCATGACAAACTGCTTTGTACGGCTAGACTTATTTGTGTGTTTAATGCAATAGAATCTAATT
>JBKCFX010000108.1:0-2594 GCA_046303595.1 Bacteroidia bacterium | reverse complement strand
GTAGTACCAGTGCCACCGTGACACCCCCCGTTTTGACTTGCGCAGGTTCGGCTGTTGTTTTCGTTTGGAGAGCCGGTATAGCCGGGCTGTGCTCCTGCATTGTTGGAGTGAACTTCAACGCCTTCGGTTCCTATTATTAGCGCAACTACGATGCAGATAAATCCAAGGTATAGTACTTTTTTCATTTTGCTTTCGATACGAATTTTGAGCCCAAAGCTAAACACAATCCGCTTAAATCGGTTACGT
Organism: Bacteroidia bacterium; assembly: GCA_046303595.1. Taxonomy (GTDB): domain Bacteria; phylum Bacteroidota; class Bacteroidia; order M30B66; family M30B66; genus CAMCXT01. Next base: position 2,348 of record JBKCFX010000108.1, on the reverse strand, counting down.
TACGGCACGATTTCTTAAGTGTTTTAAGGCTATATTATTTTCGGTGATTGATATTGTACGCGTTAGTGTTATTGCATAATTTCGCGGCCGAAAACTTAACCTTGATATGTATTATGATTATTTCTCTTTTCCACTCTTTTCCAATGCATTTATGGATTGGGTGTACTGTATCCGAGCTATTAAAAAAACGGCGTTTAACTTAGTAGTTTCATAAAAAGTTATTGCAGGGCTAGTTCATCGTTTGTTCCCTATTGTTTCATATTAGACACTAACGTAGTTGACAATAGCTCTGTCGATTGGAATTGGATCGCTATAAGCCGGCATCAGCAAGGTGTCCTTTTAATCAAACGTGAATAGAATTTAAGTAATTGATAATCAAATTTATTACGCAGGAAAATAAAAAAAAGTAACCTAAACGAGTTAGGTAGCGTAACAGACACTCGAAAATACACACTCACACACATGAGACATTATTCCTTAACCAGCAACCGACTTAAACAAAATGTTGCACAGCGCTCTAGGCACAAAACACTTATTTTGGCCTATTTATCTGCTGGTGTCAAGCGGGTCGACAAGAAGTTTTTCTTACTTTTTGTCGCATTAACGTTATCCACACTCTCGAGTTTCGAGGTGTTTGCACAGCAAACCGTATCGTGGCGAACCGAGGCCGCTAACGGCAATTGGGAAAACGGCGACTGTAGTTCTATTGGAACAGCCAACAGCCAGTGGTGGTATGCCGGGTTTACTCCCAACAATGCACGTAATCGACCCGACTGCAACGATGGTTCTACAACACGTCATAATGTCGAAATTGCAAACAACCATCAAACAACGATGTCGTTGAATTCCGCATTTTGGGGATTGAGGTCATTAACCTTAACCAACACTGCGACGAGCAACCGCACCTTCAATGGTTCGCCCGATGATGGTACACGAGGAATAAGTTTAACCAACGGATTGTACAACAATTCAAATTCGGGTGTAACGCACACCTTTAACGTGCGCATCGGTATCGATGCCACGTCGGTAACACTTCGAACTCTTACTTCGGGTGCGACAAGCAATTTTGCCCGCGAAATTTTCGGTAATGCCAATACTGTTGTTTTCGATGGTAGTGGAGCAACCAACGTTACATCGGTAATCTCCGGAGCGGGTGCAAGCATCTCTAAACAAGGAACGGGTACTTTAACACTCTCTGGTGCAAATACGTACACTGGTAACACTTCGGTAGTTGCCGGTGTTCTTCGTTTAGGCGGCGCAGCTGAGCGAATCAACAATTCGAGTAACATGGTGCTTTCTGGTGGTACGTTTAGTACTGGAGCTGCGGCCGGATACACTGAAACTTTAGGAACACTTACGGTAAGTGCTAATTCGACCTTGGCATTTGGAACCGGTGGACATTCTATAAATTTTGCAAATTCTAACGCTACCACATGGGGCGGATTTCTATTTGTAACCGGTTGGACGGGTTCCTTTAACGGTACTGCCGGAACAGCAGGACGATTATTTGCAGGTAACTCGGCTTCAGGACTTTCTGCAGATCAACTGCAGCGTGTTCTGTTTTTAAATGGAAGCAATTATCATACAGCAATTATACTTGCTTCGGGCGAAGTAGTGCCAACGGCAAGTGTTGCCATGTTCTGGAACGGTGGCGGAGTGGCTTCATGGACGGGATCAAACGCATGGAGTTTAAATCCTGCTGGACCATACAATCAATCATGGACCTCCGGACGAACAGCCTATTTTAATCTTTCAAACAATACCATTACCGGAGCAACAACCAATGCTGCCGGAATTGTTGCATTGGGGAATGTTACCTTATCAAACTCAGGAACACTGGGATTTGGTGCATCAGGTGGCGGAATCGCCCCTATTTATGTGGCTTCGGGCGCAACCTTCACCTCATCACAAGACTTTTCAACTGCAGCTGGTACTGGGCTTATTAAAAATGGCCCCGGCGTTTTCTCAAGTTCCAATTCAAACAATACAGGCTTGCCTGCAGGCATTACCCTAAATAACGGCGCTCTTGTTTGGGGCGGAGTTAATGGCTTTGGTAGCGGTACCTTAACGATCAATGGTGGAGTGCTTTCGAACAATAACTCAACTGCAAAATCTCCCAACACAAGTGCCATAGTTGCCAATGCCGATTTTGCATTTGGTAGCACCGCACTTGTTTCGGCTGGAACAGGCAATCTAACCTTTGCGGCTACCGTAAATTTGGGTTCAAGCGCAACACGCACCATAACCTTGGGACAACCAGCTACCTACGCCCTGAACGGCGTAATAAGCGGCACCGGTTCGAATCTTGTTTTAAATGCTACCGCGGCGGGAACCTTGTCGCTTGGCGG
>JBKCFX010000107.1:0-2511 GCA_046303595.1 Bacteroidia bacterium | reverse complement strand
TTATGTATTTGGGGTCTCTTTTAGAAATGCACAATACTAAACTGATTTTCTGTTTTTTGGCCAATAGTCAACTGGGTTTGACCTTGGAGGCATTTCTCATAAAAATTCTTGAAGACAAGAGCTTTTCGTACGATTTTCAGCGCGTCGTTCACGAGCGATTATCGGATTACGATTACGCGTTCAGCGAACAGGAAATTCAGATTATTCGAAAAATAAGCGAAATACTTCCGGTAAATATTGAACGCCTCTTCAACAAAAAGAAAGTAAAGAAAGAGGTGTTTTTCGAAAAACTCGCTGCCAACGAAGATTTGCATAAAGCGATTATGGCCTACTGCGATCGCCGTATTGCCGAAGCATTGGGCTTATTGGCCGGCGAAACTGTGTATTGGCGCGAAAAAGTCTCTGAACATCCGGGTATGCATCCGTTTACCGTTGAGAAGGAAGCGCTAAAAAGTATATTTCGCTTTACACGCGTACCCGAGGGAATTCGGTATTCGCTGGAAATTGAATGCGGTGATGCACCCTTGAAACTGCAGAATCAAGGCACAAAGGTGATCTGCAACCAGCCGGGCTGGCTCATGCATTCGGGCAAGATTTCGCCACTTATGGAAGGTACCGATGGACAAAAAGTAATACCCTTTCTTACGAAAGAGCGCATCGAGGTTCCCGATCGATTGGCCGACAATTTTCTCTCGGCATTTTTAATCAAAACCACACGCCGTGCCGATGTACGCTTTGAGGGCTTTGAGGTGATTAGTGAACCGACGAAACGCTTTGCAGCACTAAGTATTGCGCCAGATCTTGATCATAACCCTGTACTCCATCTAACGTTCCACTACGATGCTTTTGTTGTCGATGAAACCTACCAGCAGGAACTGCTTGCGCAGGTAAGCCGAAAAAATGAAGGGACTGTTATTTTACGCTTCCAGCGCGATGCAGTATGGGAAAAGTCGCGCATGCAGTATATCGAAAAGTTAGGCGTGAAACGAATCCGACCCTCTTGGTACAATGCAGATAGCGTAGGAACCACAAGCAAAACGCCGGATGTCCTTGTGCACTGGTTGGCAGAGCATAAAGAGCAGCTTCATAAGCAAGGCTACACCGTAAACACCCAATGGCAAAATCTTGAGTTCCTCGCTGCCGTTCCGGAAGTCGTTACACGCGAAATGAAAAAGGAATCAGACTGGTTCGATTTGTTTGCCGTTGTGCGTATTGCAGGGTTAGAAATTCCATTTATCAAATTCAAGAAGCATATTCTCTCGCGGAATCCGCGGTATATCTTGCCCGATGGTCGCATCGTTCTGCTGCCTGAGTCGTGGTTTATTCGCTACGCCGATTTATTTGAGTTCAGCGAAGATTCGAATGACCGAATTCGTTTGCATCGGCAGCACCAAGGCCTGCTCAATGGGCATCCGCTGCTTTCGGGCGATTTGGCGCCACGTTTAAAAGACGAGCAAAAGAAGATTTATACCGGAGCCGTAGAAATGGAATTTCCTGTTCCGGATGGTTTAAATGCCACTCTTCGCTCGTATCAGAAAAAAGGATTCGACTGGCTTTGCACCATGGCCGAGAATAAACTTGGCGCCTGTTTGGCCGACGACATGGGTTTGGGTAAAACCCTACAGGTAATTGCCTTGTTGCAGCGCATGAAGGAAACCCGCCCGTCGTCTGTTTTTGCACAACCTGCATCGGGCGCGCAACTCGATTTGTTTGATGAATACCCATCGCCAAGTCTCATTGTAATGGCTCCATCGCTTGTGCATAATTGGGAAAAGGAACTCAATCGATTCGCGCCGAATTTAAAAGTTAAGAAACACGCAGGCTACCGCCGAACTACGCTCGTAAGCGACATCAACGACGCCGATGTTTTGCTAACGACCTACGGCGTTGTGCGCAACGACCTCGATTTACTCAATCAAATCGACTTCAACTATGTTGTCTTGGATGAAAGTCAGCTGATTAAAAACATGCGTTCGATGAGTTTTCAATCCGTTAAAAAATTGAATGCACATAATCGTATTGTATTAACCGGAACGCCGGTCGAAAATTCGCTCACAGACTTGTGGTCGCAACTTACCTTTTTGCAACCCGGTTTGCTGGGAAGTTATACGTATTTCAGACAAGAGTTTGTTCTTCCGATTGAACAACACAACGATGAGCAAAAGCGCGAACGCTTGCAAAAAATAATTCGACCGTTTATTCTGCGGCGAACCAAAGAAGAAGTTGCCCCAGACCTTCCCACTCAGACGCGAACAATTAACTTTTCGGGAATGGATGAGGAGCAACACCGCATTTACGAGGAGCAGAAATCGTATTATCGCAATAAAATCCTAGAAAATATTAGCAAGGAAGGCATCCAGAAAAGTCAGATTCTGATTTTGCGTGGCTTAACCCAATTGCGCAAGCTGGCGATTCATCCGGTCTTATTTGATGCGAATTACGCGGGCGAATCGGCCAAGTTTACCGATGTGCTTGTGCGGCTAGAAGAGCTTCGTCACCAGGGACGTAAGG
>JBKCFX010000106.1:0-2459 GCA_046303595.1 Bacteroidia bacterium | reverse complement strand
CTCCTCCTCCCCATACGGCAAAGTTACGATTTAGGCCTCTTACGATTCGTTTATAAACGTTTAAAAACGGATTTAGATATAAACAGTCCTGTTGATAACCCATTCGAAAAAATAGTATTTCCATGTTAAAAACAGATATCTGCGAAATAAACCTAACGGACGAAAATGTTTCGATTATCTTCAGCTAATGCGAAACAAAATCACTTGACGAATAAGAATACTGCTCGATTTATCCTAGTTCGTGAATGTATTGTGAATTAGCTTAATGCATATAAATTGACTAACAGTCAGACTCTGTAGTATAAGTCTTTCAACTTGTATGATCTAGAACAATTACCCAATGTCCGTTCTTTTTACGAAGTAACAGATTAAAGTGTCCCTGGGCAGATTTCGAGGTCGAATCGACCAACCATTTCCCTGCAACCAATGCTGCATCAGGAGCGAGTAATTCAATACGGAGCAAATCAAATCTTAATTTCCCCATACTTTCCTTGTTCGGATAGCTTCTTTTATATCGTTCTAAGGTGTTTTTCCAGCCATTCGTTACCCCATCTTTGGTCATAAACCACAACGAATCGCTTCTCCAGTAATAATTCATAAATCCTTCAATATTACCTGTGTTCCATGCATCCTGCTGGCTATATAAAAGAGTGCGTATGTCATCTGTATCCTGAGCAATTACCGCACGAGAACCCGATAGTAAAAAAACAAACGATAGCAAAAATGAATTCATACGCGCTACTGAAATTTAGGCACCAATGTATCTAAAATTCGGAAAAATGCGCTATTTAAAATAAATTAAGCTGAGTTTCCTGTTCGTAAACACAAAATAAATACCATAAATAGTAATATTATCCATGGTTTTAATATTCGAATTTCGGATATAATAAAATTCGTTTTCTTCTGCATAAATTTCAACGTAGGCCTTTTTAAGCTCAAGATTTGTTAGGCTATATTCAAAAATTTTACGCGATATTTTAACCAAATCATAAATAAAATAGTTATCAATCTCCTGTTCCATAAAGCTAAATATAAAACTAGAAGTGTTTTTTGTGTAAGGTAAATCTATATTCAGATGACGTAGCGGGTAATCGTTTATGGAATTAAAATTCCGTATGTAGTAAAGGTGCAATGCATGATCGATTTTGCCATATTTATCAAGTATACGGGAATCGATTTTATAGTAATGAAATAAGGGATATTTTAGTAAGCGGTTAAATAACAACCAAAGATACTTCACAATTTTACTTTCATTTTCAGCTCTCCGAGCGCGTTTGTAAACATAGTATACGAACTTATCGTCGAATAAATCAGGATTGATGCTTATTTCATGGGGAAAACCGTATTTGCATGAGTTACAATTGTAATAAAATATATCAACCCCATCGATTTCCGAGAAAATATAAAGATCGCCCTGTCTGCGAATCGTATATGTATCATTTGAAGTTTGATGTACCTGCATGGATGTTGAAACGCAGTTGCTTTAAGCAAATTGTATGAAAAAATTAATTTTCGCTTAATACCATTTCATTTGATTAACAAAAATGTCTCGAGTATATTTTCACTACACTACATTCCGCCTAACTTCGCACTATGAAAGTTTTTATTCCCAATGAAATGTCGGTTCCGGCCTTGCAGCATCTCCTGCAATCTGCCATCGGGCCTCGTCCAATAGCATTTGCCAGTACCATGAACAAAGCAGGAGATGTAAATCTCAGTCCTTTTTCCTTCTTTAATATTTTCAGTGCGAACCCTCCTGTGCTCATCTTCTCACCGGCAAGACGCGTGCGCGACAATACCACCAAACATACACTCGATAATGTATTAGTACATCCAGAAGTGGTTATCAATGTCGTGAATTATGCCATCGTTCAACAAATGTCGCTTGCCAGTACCGAATATGCTGAGGGTGTGAATGAATTCGTAAAAGCCGGTTTAACCGAATTGCCTTCAACCCTAGTAAAACCTCCGCGCGTAAAAGAAAGTCCGGTTCAATTTGAATGCAGCGTTTCGAATGTTGTTGCACTCGGAGATCAGGGTGGAGCGGGGAATTTAGTTATTTGCAAAGTTCTCGCAATTCATGTGCATGATGAAATTTTAGACGAAAAAGGACACATCAACCAAAACCGCATTGATCTTGTGGCTCGATTGGGCGGAAACTGGTATTGCCGCGCATCAGGTAACGCGCTCTTTGAGGTTGAAAAACCACTGCAAACACTGGGAATAGGGGTTGATCAACTTCCTGATGGCATTCGATTTTCGCCGGTTTTAACCGGGAATCACCTTGGCCAACTTGCCAATGTGGAACAGCTCCCGCATCAAGATTTGGTGAATGAGTTTAAATCCTCGGAGGAGTTCGACTTGCTCATGAATTCGGTCAACGCGAGCGATTTTGCCTCACATAGAGCTGCTGCACAGTTGCTCAACCAGGGCGAAGTTATTAAAGCGTGGCTTGTGCT
>JBKCFX010000105.1:0-10651 GCA_046303595.1 Bacteroidia bacterium | reverse complement strand
AAGTGAACACCTGCATCTAAAAGCTGATCTGTAGTGATTCTTGACATAATTGAGTATAGAGATGAATCCGGAAAATTAACGTTTACTGAACTGGAAGCGTTTTCTAGCTTTCTTCTGACCTGGTTTTTTACGCTCAACCATCCGTGGATCGCGGGTCATTAAACCAGCAGCACGTAGGCCTGATTTGCTTGCAGCGTCCAATTCAACCAAAGCTTTTGAAATTGCAAGACGCAGCGCATGAGCTTGCCCTGTAATTCCACCACCGGTAATATTTGCATTTACATCAAACTTACCTTCCTGCTCTGTGATTTGAAAAGGCTGTAAAACAGCACCCTGCAACATTGGTACAGTGAAATAATCCTTGAAATCGCGGTTGTTAACGGTAATATTTCCGTTTCCTGCTTTAAGATAAACGCGGGCAACTGAAGTTTTTCTTCTTCCGCTGGTGTTGATGATTTCCATTATCTCAGATCGTTAAGGTTGAAAGGTTGTGGTTGCTGCCCGGCATGCGGATGATTGGTTCCTGCATACACAAACAAATTACCGAAAAGAGCGCGACCCAAACGATTTTTAGGAAGCATTCCTTTTACCGCTTTCTCGATAATCGCTTCAGGCTTTTTAGCCAATAATTCGCGAGGAGTTGCGAAACGCTGACCACCCGGATAACCGGTGTAATGCGTGTAAACCTTCTCTTCGGTTTTATTTCCGGAAAGAATGATTTTCTCTGCATTGATGATAATAACGTTATCGCCACAATCTACGTGTGGAGTATACGAAGGTTTGTACTTACCACGAATCAGCATGGCAACTTTGGAACTCAGACGTCCGAGGACCATGTTTTCAGCATCAACGATTAACCACTTCTTGTCGACTGTGGCCTTGTTTGCCGATACGGTTTTATAACTCAGTGTATCCACTTTACTGTGAAATTTAAGAAATACGATTTTTAAACGGGCTGCAAAGATAGGAATCAATTCTTTATGTCCAAATATTGATTGCAGCATTTTTTCAATAAAAAAATTTACAACCCGTTTTGGCCTCTAAAAATGCGATCATGCGAGCATCAAATTGCAGCCGCGAACGTCAGCATGATCAAATCTTCCGAGCACTTCAAAGCCTTTTCCCGGAGTTATTCTTCCCAAATCGGCGGTTTCGATGAATGCACACGAGTCGAGATTCGCCAAATCAATTACATTAATTCCGCCTGTTTTTCCATCTGAAACGTATGCCCGTGGATTATCGGATTCGCGAATCATTACCTTCATCCAGGGCGGACAATTGAAATATGTTTCGTCGAGCATCCAGGCCTGCGAAAGCAATTCGGTCATGCCGTATTCTGAATCGATGCGTTTGAGCGGCCAGCCTTGTTTAATGGTTGCATGCAATTCATCACGCACCATTTCGCGCCGTCGGCCTTTCATCCCTCCGGTTTCGATTACATATATATTTGATGGCGCCAATGGATGTAGCATTGAAAAATCAATCAAGGCGAAGCTAACGCCGATGAGCCAGATTTTTTGATTGTCGGCTTCCAGCTTGCGCAACAAGTCATTCAAGTCATTGTGATTGTATAGGTAAAAGCCACTGTCGGGATGTTTGCTTTCTTTAATCAGCAATTCAGTCATCCAAACCAACGATGAGCCCGAACGTTCGAGATACGAAGGCAACAATCCAACAATACAATAATCTTCAGGCTTCCCGTATGCACGCTCAAATCCTTTCAAAATGCTCTCGCGGTAAATCGATACATCATATATATAGTGTCTTGATGTTATTGCACCCGTTGTACCCGAGCTGCTGAAAACACATTCGGCATCAGCTTCACCGCTTCTAACCTCTTGCTCTTTAAAAAAATGGATGGGCAAAAAGGGAATGTCGTAAATCGAACGAACATTTTCCGGGTTTCGGTTCAAGGCGCCCGACCAGGCACGGTAAACCGAATTGTTGGCAAATTGATAGCGGTACACCTCCAGTGCGAGCTGCAGAAATGCATCATCCGATTGAATTCCAAAAATTCGGTTTCGGATTGCATTGCGTTCGGCACTGAAGCGTATCGTCGAAAAGGATGTATCTTTGCCCCTCATGAATCGTTGCTGCACAAATGTACTATTTCCCTTGTTTGTTGCCTGTGCGGTATTGCTTGGTTCGTGCACCGAAAAAACCGAATTCTCCGAAATCCCCTTCATCCAATTCACAAAATTCGAACAATTGAAAAATGCCGCTGGAAAAGACTCAATCGGTATTCTTAAACTCTATTTTACCGACGGCGATGGTGATATGGGATTGAGCTCGGCAGATACATTGCCTCCTTACAATAAAGGTTCGCTGTATTACTATAATTTCTTCATCACCTATTTCGAAAAGCAAAATGGCGTTTGGACTAAGGTTGTGCTTCCTCCTCCATTTCCGGGTGCCGATACGCTTACCAACAATTCGCGTATTCCGAACCTAACGCCATCAGGGCAAAACAAATCGCTCGAGGGCGAGATTTCAATGCAATTGTTTACCAACAATCCCTTTTCGCCTTACGATACCATTCGCTACGATGTGCGCATTTGCGATCGTGCATTGAATATGAGCAATTTGGTACAGACCTCAGAAATTATTCTTGTTAAGTAGTTGCTTTCTTAGTTGCTGTTAATATTTCCTTAACACAAGGGTAGATATATAACAATCTATTATTCAATTTATTAAATATATGGAAGCGGAAATTCCGCATGCGATATTTTACAATTCGTTCACATAAAGCTTCCCGTTTACTTAACATAAGCTTACGTGATTTGCGGTGCAAAACAATTTCAATTATGAAAAATCTTTTTACCCTTTTCGTGGGTATTTGCGCTGTTGGCGTTACAACCGCTCAAGTATCAATTACCGATGCCGATTTAGTGGCAGGCCAGACCTACAACTGGACCAACAACAACACGTATGTGCTCGATGGATTAGTGTTCTTGGAAGAAGGAGCTGTGTTGAACATTCAGGAAGGAACGGTTATTAAGTTTACAGAACAAACTGCAGGAACAGCATCTGCGCTTGTGATTTGTCGTGGTGCAAAAATCAACGCTATTGGCACACAAGACGCACCAATTATTTTCACCGCAGAGGTTGATGATGTGAACGATCCGACAGACCTTGGTCCTTCTGATGTTCAGCTTTGGGGAGGTCTAGTAATTTTAGGCAAGGCAACCACTGAAAAAGCAGGTGCTTACGAAGTTTCCATCGAAGGAATTGCCTCAACGGAGCCACGCGGTTTGTACGGCGCTCCGTCAAACAATCCGGCAAATTTTGACGATAACGACAATTCTGGAGAATTACGCTATGTGTCTATTCGTCACACAGGTTACGGACTCACGACCGGTTCTGAGTTGCAAGGATTAACCCTCGGTGGTGTTGGTCGCGGTACAAAACTTTCGTTTGTAGACATCTATGCTTCTTCAGACGATGGAATGGAAATTTTTGGCGGAACTGTTGATATTAAGAACTTTTGCGTTGCATTCGTTGAGGATGATTCATACGATTTCGACGAAGTTTGGAAAGGACGCGGACAATTCCTTTTTTCGATTCAACGTTCTGATGTTGCCGATACCGGATGGGAATACGATGGTTCAACTCCAAACAATACGGAAGCCCATACATCTTCAACAATCTATAACTTTACTCACATTGGAGCCGGTCCCGGCGCTGCAGCATCGAATCCTGTTGGTTTGTTAATTCGTGCCGGCGGTTCGGTAATCGCTGCAAATGGAATTGTTGCGCAAATGAAAGGGAAAGGCATCGAGATTCAGGACGATTCTGCCAATACCACAACCGACTCATACAGCCGCTTTTTGGCCGGAGAAACTGAAATCAAAAACAACCTTTTCTATGCAATTGGTTCAGCAACTGCTTTGGACGGCTCATCGGCCGGCGTTATTCGTGTGAGTAGCAACCCCGACGACGAAACTGCGGCCGCATTTGCAACACATCTATCTGCAACAAATCAAATTGTAGATCCGGGCTTTGTGAGCATTAGCCGCGACCAAGATGGATTGCTCGATCCACGTCCTTCTGCTACCGGTGCTGCTTACACAACACCCCTGGCTTCTTATCCAAGCGACACTTTCTTTACGCAAGTAAATTACAAAGGCGCCATTTCGTCAGAAGCAGGCGATTGCTATATCGCAAAATGGACAACGCTTGCCAAGAACGGACACCTTGCACAAGGCTTAAATTGGTCGGGCGCAGCATCGTTGAATCCGTATAATTCGGTTGTAGAAGATTTGAAAGTGTTTCCCAATCCGGCAAACAATATCGTAAACATTCAATTTAATACCACAAAGCCAGTTTGGGTTGAAGTAATTACTGCCGATGGCCGCTTAGTTCGCTCCGTACAAACCGGCTCTGGCATGAATGTGTCAACCATTCCGGTTTCTGATTTAGCGCCGGGCTTGTATATGCTGCGTTTCAGCGCAGAAGGCAAGAATTTCAGCCAAAAATTATTCGTTTACTAAGCTAGTTAACATTCCTGAATTTCAGGCAGAATCTTCCTTTGGGAGGGTTCTGCCTTTTGTGGTAAATAAACATGACGCAACATTTTCGATTTCTTGGATTAATTCTTTGCTGGATGTTTCCGGCATTTTCTGTTTTACAGGCCCAACAGGCAACCTTGTTTGGAAAGATTGTAGACGCAGCGAATGGCGAGAGCCTCATTGGCGCTACAGTGCTCATTGAAGGAACAACGCTTGGAGCAATGGCCGATTTGGATGGCAACTATTCCATAAAACTTGCACCCGGCACATATTCGGTGAAATGCCGTTATGTGTCGTATCAGGATCAAACCATCAAACAACTCACGCTGAAAGCGGGTGAAGTGAAACAGCTCGATTTCACACTTAAATCGTCCGAAAATGCATTGGGCGAAATCGAGATTGAAGCCGAGCAGGTGCGCAATACCGATGCTTCACTTGTAGCATTGCAGCGGAAATCGATTGCCATTCAAGATGGAATTTCTACGCAGCAAATTAGCCGCTCGGGTGCCACCAATGCGGCCGAATCGATGCGTCAGATGACCGGCGCCAATGTGCAGGACGGGAAATACCTTGTAATGCGCGGCCTCGGCGACCGATATTCCTTAACCCAGCTCAACGGATTGCCCATGGCGAGTCCCGACCCGTACCGAAATTCTTCCTCGCTAGACCTTATTCCTTCTTCGTTCATCGAGAACATTATCACCCTAAAATCGTTCACGCCCGATATGCCCGGTAATTTCACCGGAGGAAATGTCGACATCAGCACCAAATCGTTTCCCGAAACGTTCACAGTAAATTATTCGACCGTTATTGGGTACAACTCGCTGGCAAGTTTGAAAAATAATTTCCTGAGTTCGGAAGGCGACAAATCTGAGCTATTCGGCTATTATGGCGATCGTCGTGCTATGCCATCCCTATTGCTCGATGATGCCATCCGCAACAACATGACCCCGGGCCGTTACATTGAGGCACGTAATCCTTCAAAACCCGAAGAACAGCGACAAGAGTTTGAGAATACGGCCAATTCGCTGAACAACAATTTTGTTCCAACAACACGTACCGCACCGCTCGATATGCGCCAGGAATTGTCAATGGGCGGTAAATTCAAGGCGCTTGGTCTTGATTGGGGTGCAGTTGGAGGCGTTCGGTTTGCACGTACTTTTCAGCAATACACCGATGGGCAAATCAATACCTATGTGAACAATGTTCAGCCAAATCTTTTTGCATACCAGGAACTGAGCGACCACAAAAGCGTCGAAAACCCTCAAACAGGTGGATTCGCCAATTTATCCGTTAAAATTAAAAATGGCCACCAAATTCAGGCAACCGGAATCTATTCGAACGATGCCGAAATCATGGGACGCCAGCAGCAGGGCGCATTCGTAGGGCAGGTTTCGAATTCAAAAGCGGTGTTTCATACCAACTCGAATCAGTTTACACAACGCGAACTTAAATCCATACAACTAAACGGAAGGCACGTGTTTAACTCGCTTTGGAAATCGGAATTAAGCTGGACAGCCAGCGCCAATCGTGCCATTCAGGACGAGCCCGATTTGACTTATTTTGCCTACACAACGGTAGAAGATTATTTTGATCGCATTGATTCGGCCGGCAATCCCACTTCGGTTTACACCACCGAGTATTATTTGAACAATGCCGAGTATGCACGACCGTTTCATTTCTTCAGATACCTCGACGACCGCCAGCAACAGGCGCGTGTGGATTTGAAAATTCCGCTTTCGTCGAAGAACGACAACATGATTAAAGTCGGGGCTTACTACAACGGACTGGAGCGATCGTTCAAAGAATACCGTTATGAATTGTCGGACAATGGAATTCCAAGCGATTTGAGATTTACCACTTATTTGAACGAAAAGCCCGGCGATTTCAGTGGCTTGTTTGCTGCCCAAAACATGGGTATTGTCGACACCACATACACCTCAACCGGAGCAGTTAACCGCTATACAACCGGGTATTATTACGTGAATCAATCGATCGAGAAAAACTTCTACGATGGTTCGCAGCTGGTAAAAGCGGCTTACGCGATGACCGTTTTGGATATCCATCCGCGCTTAAAATTTATTGGAGGTGTGCGTTTAGAGTCGACCGACATTCAGGTTGAAAGCCGCGATACGGCAAAGATTTCGGTTGGAGGCGAGTTAATCGAACCGCGAAGCGACATCAATCTGCTCGATGTATTGCCTTCTGCCAACGTAATTTTCAAGTTAGGCGAAAACAGCAACCTGCGGGCCGGAGCCACACAAACAGTTGCTCGTCCGAATCTGCGCGAAGTTGCACCGTTTGTACAATTCGATAACAAGAATGGATACTTCTCGCTTGGAAATCCGGGCTTAAAGCGCACACTCATTCAGAACTATGATTTGCGTTACGAGTGGTTCCCAAAACCGGGCGAATTGCTTGCTTTGAGTGCTTATGCAAAACGCTTTACCGATCCAATTGTGCAGGCATTTAACAATACCACCATTCCGGAGTTGGTGTTTATCAATGTACCGAAAGCCGAAGTTTACGGTTTGGAATTCGAATTGCGTAAATCGTTGGAAGGAATTAGTCCGCTGTTGAAGAAATTCCAGTTTGCCGGGAATCTTTCGTACATCTATTCGCGCGTTGATATTCCTGCGAATGAGCTGGCAACATCCATTGATTTCGATTCGACCTATTCACAAACAGCGCGTCCTTTTGCGGGACAATCGCCCTATATCGTAAATCTTATTTTGAGCTATGTTGATGCCGCGCGCGGAACCGAAGCGGCGGTTTCCTTCAATGTGAGCGGAAATAAATTGTACCAGATTGCATTGGTAGCTACGCCCGATATTTATGAGAAAGCTATACCGATGCTCAACATTAAATTGCAGCAACGAGTTCTGAAGCATTTCAATGTCTCGTTTAATGTGCAGAATGTTTTAGGATCGAAGCTAACGCGCTACCAGGAGTTCAACGGTCGCGAGTACATTGCCGAATCGTATAAATTGGGTGCGTTGTATCGTTTGGGAATAAGCTATACGTTTAAGCGGTAGTTTTGGCTTGGCTGGTTTCTAGCCAATGGTAAGTATTGCTGAAGTGGGTTGTGGGATACACACAGTAGAGAATCGATGCGTCGAAAACTCCAATTATTCACCGCGTGTTTGCGGCGATTGTTTCCTACTTTTGCCGCAAGCTATTTAGTTCATGGGAAAATACATCTACGAATATAAAAACTGGACTGATTTTACCTGGCAAGACTCGGTAATCAGCTCCATTTTCGGGGAAGTACGATTAATGCAAGGTAAAATCATCGGACAGATGAATGCATTGGGATTCTCTGCGAAAGAAGAAGCCTCATTAGCTGCATTAACGCTCGATGTTGTAAAATCATCGGAGATAGAGGGTGAATTACTCAATTATAATCAAGTGCGCTCTTCAATTGCCAGACGCTTAGGTATTAATTCGGCAGGACTCGTTAAAAGTAGCAGGCATATTGAAGGGATTGTCGAAATGATGTTAGATGCTACACAACGATATGATTTGCCACTAACAGAAAAACGCCTTTTGGGCTGGCATGCGGCGCTCTTCCCTACAGGATATAGTGGGCCGTACAAAATAGAAGTTGGATCTTATCGTACAGGAGAAATGCAAATCGTATCGGGTGCGATGGGCAAAGAAAAAGTGCATTACGAAGCAATAAAGCCCGAGTTTGTAAAAACCGAAATGGATAAATTTTTATTTTGGTTTAACGAGGAGCATACACTCGATTTGGTGCTTAAAGCGGCCATAGCACATTTTTGGTTTATCATCATTCATCCATTTGACGATGGAAATGGTCGTATTGGGCGAGCACTTACCGATATGCTGCTTGCACGCGCTGAAGGAAGCGGAGAACGTTACTACAGTATGTCGAGCCAGATTTTAGAAGAGCGTAAAATGTATTATGCTGTTTTACAAAAAGTACAGCATAGCTCTAATGATATTACCGAATGGCTTACCTGGTTTCTACATTGCCTCAAAAACGCAATGCTTGCAACAGAAAACACTACACAAAAAATACTTAGAAAAGCAGAATTTTGGAGACTCCATGAAAAAACGTCGATAAACGAAAGACAAAGAAAAGTACTGAATATGTTATTCGACAATTTTGAAGGCAAATTACAAAGTTCGAAGTGGGCTAAAATCAATAAAACATCATCAGATACGGCATTAAGAGACATTAAAGATTTAATCGAAAAAGGAATTTTACAACAAACCAACGAAGGCGGACGAAGTGTAAATTATGAGCTGGTAGCTTTTTAACTCATATAGCAAGCATTGCTTGCAATTGCCGATAAGTTTTAAAAAGCATACCTGACAAATGATTAAATCTGGAAGAAAACATGCGCTATGATGCCGCCTTGAGGCAATTGGAAATTGTTGGAGAAGCTTGCGTGCGCACTTCTTTCAACCAGCTATGTTATTAAGACTTTAGCATTTTAACCGAATTGGTTTTTATCTTTTTAAAGGGGTAAGCCTAAAAAGAGACAATCAATATTTGCAAGGTACATTATGACAATTGTAATCAATACCTCCAATCTAAAAAATACGACTAAGATTCTAAGAGAAAAACTTAAGAAATCTGGAAAAAAAGGTAATTTGTCGAAGCATTATCCCAGAATTGTCATTAGACAATTTTTCTAATGAAGTCATTAGAAAATTGATCACAACAAACTGAATACATGAATTATAGATAACTAATTGGATGGTCGTTAGTACTTTTTTTGTGTTATCTTTTCTTACACTAAATCCGGAATCAATTCCTAAGGTTTAAAATTAAAATCTATACTTTCCTTGCCTTCGGCGACCCACTTTGCTTTTCTTGAAAAAAGAAAGTGGGCAAAGAAATTCAAGGAAAATAAAATGCTTCAGCCCACTCTTCAAATTCCCTTGAAATGCTCGAAAAGCTGATAAATCAGTTTTCTGCATTTCTACCGGCCTTTGAATTCAGGCCAACGCTGGCCCGCTTTATTTTCCTTTGCCGGCGCGCATCTCTCCCATACCAACATCCAAATCCTAATGACAATTTTGGGATAAAGTATACGCTTTTACTCAGTTCGCTCATTGCTTAATGAACAAATCTGAAATGGTATATTTGTAAAAAAAGTTCGCCATGGGTTTAGTTTATTCAGAGATAATTCTCTCCAATCCTATCATAAGGCCATTAAAGGTAAAGTGTTTAGCAGACACCGTATCGACCTATTTGGTATTGCCGCAGCATATTGCAACTCAATTACAGCTTCAGCAGCTTGAAACCCGCGAAGCCACTACGGCAGATGGTAGCTCGCATACGGTGCCTTATACCGGTCCGGTGCAGGTTACCTTCGATGGTCGTAATTGCTTTGTTGGTGCACTGATTATGGGTGATGAGGTATTGCTTGGCGCAGTGCCTATGGAAGATATGGATTTGGTGGTGCATCCAAAGCTTTTAAAACTAACGGTAAATCCCGACAGCCCGAATATTCCGCGCGGCCATGTTAAATAGGGCCTACTGAAAAAGGAAGAAATACGGCAAATGTAAGGCGATAGATTGCCCTATTTAGGATTGATCGATGCTCAATAATGTGAGCATTTAACTGACGAACTTTAGTCCGGTTTTAATAAAAATTCCCGTAATAAATTGCCCATGATTTTTTCGCTCACGATTTCAATTGTGGGAAGGAAATAAAAGAATTACCGTAAATCATAGCCCAGAATTTCAATTCCTGCATTTATAAAACCGGAGCCGTGAATGCCGCGCTCGGGATTGCAGGGTAAAGCCCGCAATGAGGCGAAGCAAAGCGGAGGCGAATGAGGACTTGAACCGGAAAGCCCGAAAAAGCGCCCAAATACAAATAACAGATTTTCAGAATTTTGCGATGGTTTGGCCTGGCTTGCAATGAATACCTGGAACATGAAAAAATGAACGCATTTTGGCCATGTGTTCATTAAATAGCAAAAATGTGAACACGACATAGTGGTGCATTCCCTTACCCAAAATCTTTGGCAAAGCTCTTACCACGTTGTTTTTTTACCCCATCTGAACAAGCATAGCCCTTTTCGTGTTACTTTTGCATTCTATTTAGAACGATTTTAAACAAGAAGCAATGGGCTCCGAAAGCAATGTGATGCTATCCATCAGA
>JBKCFX010000104.1:0-2558 GCA_046303595.1 Bacteroidia bacterium | reverse complement strand
ACACTGTACATTGGCCTGTGCCGTAAGTACTGTGGTATAGCCGTAAGGTGAAAAATTGCCGCTTCCGCTGTTGTCCACAAAATACGCTTGATTGTTTAACCCGCCGACAGGGCAGAAACTGCCTCCATTGCTAACCCCATTATTTATGGTATTCATACTTACCGGCAATGCGGGATTGGTATTGGGTACTACAGCAATATTTTCTGAATTATTGGCATAAGGGCCATTAATACCCGGACCGGATATGAAGAAACCGAACACATCAAAAAACTGAGAACACACAAAACCATTGTACTCCTCAGAGGCAAAAACGTAGTTAAACGCTACAGAGTCGCCAGCAGGAATAAAATCAAATTCAATTAAGGCAATATTATTTGTGGTGGCGGGCGCTCCAAAACTCGAAATGATGGTATTTAAATCGGGGTCGCCAGCTAATGTATTGGCACCTGAAGTTGAGCTTGTTCCAGCATTTGCGGCAGAACCAATGTATCCAGGACCCGAAGCCTGGTCAGATTGTGTAGAAATACTACCGGTAGTCATCATCACTCCGCTGGCAACGCCAAGATTAACCGAGTTGCCATTGGAAAAAGTTCCAATCTGATCGGGGTTGCCGCCAGACGTGATATTCGAAACCTGAATGCCAGCACCAACCAATACATCCTGCACCAATTCTGTAGCCGTGGCCTGCGTAAGTGTTACCTGCGCATTGAGCGATGTAGCGCATAAAATAACGAACAATAGCCTGAATGAAACTTTCGATAAAATGTTCATAGGTATAATTTAGGGGATGCTAAAATAGTGATTCCTTATGAATTACCAATTTTAAAGGCAGGTATATCGCATTTCAGCTTACAATTCAGTAATCCATCCGAAAGGGTCTTGTTCATGGCCCGATTTCAACTTGCTTAAAAAGCGGGATGCCCGTGTCGAAAAACTGCTTGCATCAACCGGCGGCACAGTGTAATCTACACCTTCCTCGGCAATTACCGAAATCGTTGCAATATTGGCAGCCGTTCCTGTTCCAAAGGCCTCTGTTAGCTTACCGTTTCGCAATGCATCCACGACTTCAGCCACATAAACATCGCGTTCTTCTACGGGCATTCCCCAATAACGGGCAATTTCAATTACCGAATCGCGCGTAACACCCGCCAATTTACTGGCACTTAACGAAGGGGTTACCAATACGCCATCGATTACAAACATCAGATTCATGGTGCCCGATTCTTCTACTTTTGTATTTGTAGCGGCATCGGTCCAAATAACCTGATCGTAACCCGCAGCTTTGGCCAGTTGCGTTGGATAAAGTGCCCCGGCATAATTTCCCGCAGCCTTCGCATACCCCGTTCCCGAGCGGCTCGCACGCGAATAGGTTTTTTCGATGCGTACCTTTAAATCGTGGCTATAATAAGGCCCTGAAGGACAAGTGAGGATAATAAACTTGTATTGTTCCGAAGGATGAACACCAATAACAGGATCGGTGGCAAAATAAACCGGACGGATATATAGCGAATTACCATCTCCTTTAGGAACCCAGGCAGAATCGAGTCGAATGAGCTGCTCCATTCCATCCATGAAAATATCGCGCGGAATCTCGGGCATACTCATACGGATAGCCGAATTGCACATGCGCCTGTAATTTTCAGCATGCCTGAAAAGTAAGATTGAATCTGTAACCGAACGATAGGCTTTTAATCCCTCAAAAATGGATTGCCCGTAATGAATTACCGCCGTCGATGGATCGAGTGATAGCGGGGCATATGGGTTAATGCCCACGTTAATCCATTGCCGGCCATCGAAGTCGGCAACAAACATATGATCCGAAAAGACACGGCCAAAGGGTAGATTGTTAAAGTCGACAGATTCGAGGCGCGAATGCTGTACGTGTTTTACAGGGAAAGGCATGATTTGTTTTGGGATGGTAAAGCTAATCAATCCCGATATAAAACAAGCTGCATTTCGATGCAAAGACCGAATAATCCTTTATTTTTGAGCCGATGTTCAGGCTCTCCCTGCTCCTTTTTTTGATTGTCTTTCTTTTCACGAATGCGCAAACTGCCCAAGCACAATCGGGAAGAAAAATCCGTATCGTAAATGCAAACGCACTCGAATACAGCGATCGCATGCCCGATGCCCGACGCCTGATAGGAAATGTGGCATTCGAGCACCAGGGCAGTATGTTGTATTGCGATTCGGCTTATTTCTACGAAAGCTCCGAGCGCATGGATGCGTTTTCGAACGTGCGCATTGTAAACGAATCGGTAACCATAACCGGAAACAAACTCGAATACGACGGCAAAACGAAAATTGCGAACGTAATTGGGAATGTGAAATTACGCGATGGCTCGAGTACCCTCAGCACAGCACAGCTGCAATACGACATGAGCAGCCGCACGGCAACATACACCACCGGCGGAACCATCATCAACAACAAAGACAAAAACACGCTAACGAGCGTTTACGGGCAATACCGCCCCGATAAGAAAATGTTTTACTTCCGCAATAACGTAAAACTGGTTTCGAAAGATTACACCATGACCGGCGATAGTTTACAATACAAT
>JBKCFX010000103.1:0-2775 GCA_046303595.1 Bacteroidia bacterium | reverse complement strand
CATCAGTAAGGATGATCTCAATAAAAGTGGAATTAGGGTACGTGAGAACATTAAGGAGTGCCTTGAATGGTACGAAAATAGGACTGCATTAGGTGAGGACGGTATGTATGCATTGTATCAGGCTTATCTGCACACTTTTTGTACGCCCTTATCGGTCGCTGGAAGGGTGGGGAGAGATTCCGTTTCGAATTTGCAGGTTTACCTCGAAAACAAACTCAGGGAGCATTTGTCTAAGATTAAAATAAAATGTGTCGAAGCACTGCCTCACCCGTTATATCCGGATGAACAGATAAGACTATCACTAAAAACAAAGGGTGTTGCCTCCACTGGTTTAACCTATACTATAAATTGCCAATCGATTAACGCTCAAAAGCAATTGAGTACAGATCTTACTCCCTTTGATGTATTGATGCTTCCAAATGCGCCGTCTGAGGAGTTTTCATGTGAACTAGTTTTGGGATGTATTCCTTTTTCTAAAAACAACGATCTTAATATATTAAGTGAAACCGAGCTAATAACCTGGCCTGTTCGTTTTTCGGCAAACATGCAAAAGGTAATTTCGATTGATTTTACCGCAAAGGAGACCGGGAACATGGTTAAACTAAGTCCCAATATAAATCACTTGAGTGTGCGTACGTTTGAGTGGCTTATAGATGGAAAAAAAGTAGGTTCGGAGCAAACCCTAACCATTGCTCAAAACGAAATTGCATCGCGAAGCGTAACGCTTCGCCTTAACAACAACGATTCGCTTTCGGTAACAAAAACAGCAGCCGAAATGCGCATCAAGAAAACAGAA
Organism: Bacteroidia bacterium; assembly: GCA_046303595.1. Classification (GTDB taxonomy): domain Bacteria; phylum Bacteroidota; class Bacteroidia; order M30B66; family M30B66; genus CAMCXT01. The sequence goes on along the minus strand of JBKCFX010000103.1, from coordinate 1,979 downwards.
GTAATTTCGCCAGTAAAGGAAGAAAAGAAGGCAGATTCAACAACATTGGCGGTTCGCAAAAGCACTGCGGTACCCGATCCATTGGAGTTTGCGAATTTGAACGACTTTTCATCATTACAGATGCGACTAGATGCACTTAAAAAATCGGGGAAAATTGCCGTCGCTAAAAAAGAAACATTTATTAATCCAGATAAATGCTGGGTGATTTTAGTAGATCCGAACGATAAGCAGGTTAAACATTGCCTTGCTCCCGGGAAAGAACAACGCATCGATATCAAAACAGAACAAACGTATGTCGATTTTGAAAGTAAACTTAAAGGATTAATTGCATTATGGGTAGAGGTTTATTAACTGCATTTGCGTGTTTTTTTTGTGTTTGCAATGCAGCGGGGCAGATTAAAACACAGCTTAGCTTGGGCAATGGCGATGGAAGCGATCTGCATCGGAAAATAGAAGTCAATGTTTCGGCATTTTTAACCGAGTGTAATATGGCGGCTTCCGAAAAGCGTGCGTTGAATTGGCAGAACATCTTCGCAACGGCTGCCGCTAAGGAGCGCATCAATACGCTTTGGGAAGGCACGTCTTTTCGATGCGTTGCTGCTGAAATTAGTGAAAATCTGCTCAAGGTTCCCGGTTCCGGTTTTCAGGTTCGAAATGTCGCTTTAACAATAGCCGATAAGGAGGGCGAAAACAAACAAGAAGATGCCGTTGTGCAGATAACTGCGGCTGGCGAAATTGAGGACCTTTATTTTGGCATTGAACAGCATAAGTATAAAGAAATCCTAAGGCAAGGTGTTGATCTAAAAGATTTTCGCCGTCGTCAAATGATTCTCGATTTTTTGGAGAATTTCAGAACAGCGTATAATCGTAAAGACCTACCCCTCATTCAGTCTACATTTAGCGATAATGCTTTAATTATAGTTGGGAAGGTTCTTTCGGAAAAGGTGGATGCGCCCGATTACATGTCGTCGCTGGGAAAGAAAAAAGTAGAATTGGTGCGCTACAACAAGCAGCAATATATGTCGAATCTAAAGAAATCGTTTGAGAGCAATAAATTTATTGACGTTCGATTCAGTGAAATTGAAATCGTAAAACACGGTGTTAAAGAGGATATCTACGGTGTTAAGTTGATGCAGCAATGGCGTAGTTCAAGTTACAGCGATTCGGGCTTTTTATTTCTGATGGTCGATTTCGAAGACGAACAGCATCCACTCATCCATGTGCGTGCCTGGCAACCCGAGAAGGATACAGAATTGAAAGATGTAATTGAGTTGGGCGATTTTGATGTGATTAAATAATTTGTGAGCAATTCATAAATAGATTTGAAACATGAGGCAATCAAGACGATATTCTCTGTTTTTTGTTTTAGTAATGCTAATATTGGCATCCTGCAAACGCGATTTTTTGAATCCCTACGATAGCCAAACGCCACCCGATACGTGGATGCCTGCGCAGTTTTCGTACACCATAACAGGCAACAACGCAATTAACTTAACATGGTCGCAACCCAACGAGCTAATTGATGGCTTTACACTCGTAAAGCGTAAAAATGGTAATGAAACAACCATAGATCTTGGCAAAGATGCTCTTTCGTATGCCGATACCAATGTGTTGGAGAATTATGAAAGCAGCACCTGTACGCCGATTTCGTATAGTATAAGTGCGCGTGCAGGCAAGTACAAGAGCAGCCCTATGATTCTACCCGATAATCCTATTTTTCCGCAACCAACAATTGCAAATGCTGGAGAGGATGTAACAGCGAATGCAAATACAATTAATTTAGACGGTAACACAATTCTCTCCAACGAAATAGGCTATTGGACTATTTTGAGTGGCGATGCTGGAGTTGTCTTAAACCCCGACTCGTGTAACTCCTCTTTTTTAGGAATGACAAATCAAATCTATATTCTAGAATGGAGCATTTCTCATTGCAATATTGTTAGTTCTGATCAGGTAGTTATTACTTTCCCATTTGATAT
>JBKCFX010000102.1:0-1170 GCA_046303595.1 Bacteroidia bacterium | reverse complement strand
CCATTGCCCCAAGTGTTTCAAATTGAAGCTTCTCCGGAGCAAGTGCATACTTTAAGGTAATTCGGCCCGGCGCATCGTATTTGCTTCGAACCAAACGTTGTCTCTGCAGTTTTTCTTTGAAAAGACGCAAGGTTCCGATAGAGGTTATGCCTGAGTCGACCGCAAGTGTATCGTTTGCAAATGCTACAGGTTCATCGGGATTGTTCCACTTCAAATCGCTGTTTGCATCTTCGAAAGCCAAAATTCGGTATTTACCTGCTTTTATGTTGTTGATGGTGAAATTGCCCGCTGCATCGGTTCGGGTAAAATAACGTGGCAATTGTGCTTGTGGCACCGAATCGTGAAAGGCTTCGTACAAAGCAATTACTGCCGTTTTCGGAGCAGCATTGCTGAATGCATTTTCAACGCGGCCGTTTACCTTTAGCGTGTCGAGTACGGCACCGGTTGCAAAAACAAGCTGTGTCTCTTCTAACGGATTCGATTCGGTGATGTCGATTACTGATTTTCCGAGTGTAATCGAATACGTAACATTTTCGCGCAGCGCCTCCTTGAATTTCAATTGCAGCACTTTTCCTTTCAATACCGATTCTGGCGGCGTATTCAAAGGTGGAGAAACAACAATTCCGCTTCCACCATCTTTCAAAGCAATAAACTCGTCGAACTCAATCTCTATGCGGTTGCCACTAAACGAAGTACTTCCCGATTGCGGATTTATGGAAACTATTTTAGGCGGCACATTGTCGGGTTTTCCTCCCGATGGCGCCACCCGGCTTGCACAGGATGCCAAATACAACCAAAGCAATGCATACAAGCCGTTTCTCATCCGTAAATATGCGTTGAAAGCATGGAACAAATTTGTTCGAATCCTATTTTCATTGCCTCATCAAAGGCGCCGTGTCGATCCGAATCGATGTCGAGAACTGCCATTACATCGCCTTGGTTGTTTCTCAGCGGAACCACGATTTCCGACTTCGATAATGCCGAGCAGGCAATGTGTCCCGGGAATTGATCCACATCATCAACCACGATGGTTTCGTTTCTCATCCAGGCCGTTCCGCAAACGCCTTTTCCCTTTTGGATGCGGGTGCAGGCAATTGGTCCCTGAAACGGCCCAAGCACAAGTTCATTACCCGAAACACGGTAAAAGCCAATCCAGTGCTGCGGAAAAAC
>JBKCFX010000101.1:0-3377 GCA_046303595.1 Bacteroidia bacterium | reverse complement strand
ACTACAAAGTGGGAGTAAGCGCCGGCATGCCCTTGTTGTTGAGAAAAGAAAGAGGAAAGCTGCGTAGTACGCAAACATTGCAGAGCATCCGCAAACTTGAATTTGAACGTACCGAGCGAAACTTAAATTTGAATTTACGCGCAAGGCTCAACGAAATTGCTTTATTACGCGAACAGGTTCTACGCCAGGTAGCAATCAACGAAGCGGCGAAGACCTTGGTTGAGGGCGAACAAAACCGATTCCTGAACGGCGAAAGTTCTGTGTTCATGGTCAACACGCGCGAAACCAATTTGATCGCGGCAGGTCTTAAATTGGCCGAATTGCAGCAAAAATTCGCTAAATCGATTGCATTATTTTACGAAGAGGCAGGTATTTATAATTGGAATTATTAATTTTAGCCATGCCCGAATGGAGACTCATACAACCGCAAACAGAGGCGCACTGGCAACAGGTGTACGACTTGCGTTATGCAATTCTCCGCGAACCCTGGAAGCAACCAAAGGGATCGGAAAAAGCTGAAGACGATACATCATCGCTGCATGCAGCCATTCTCGATGCGCAAAATAATGTTATTGCAACGGCGCGAATCCATAGGCTATCGGAGGAAGAAGCACAAATTCGTTTTATGGCCGTAGCAAAAGAATGGCAAGGAAAAGGAATTGGAGAAGCTGTGCTTCGGTTTACGGAGGGACTCGGACGTAGGTACTACAAAGGGATAACGAGCTATTGTCTGCATGCACGCGAAAATGCACTGGGTTTTTACACGAAGAACGGCTATAGCACTGTTGAAAAAACGTATGTGCTCTTCGATACAATTCAACACTACCTAATGAAAAAAAACGTTTAATTGCAAGCGTAATTAAACCATTCTATTTTATATCGTCTTTCACTCGCACAATTAAAAAACAGAAACCATGAAAAAGATTCTTTTTGCAGCATTCATTGCAGGCGCATCGTTAAACACACAAGCGCAAGATGCCAAAGTGGCAAGTCCTACGAAGGAACAAAAGCAGAAACAGACCTTGAGTCCCGAAGATCGCGCAATACGCCAACTTCGCCGAATGACAGGTCCAGCTCAACTAACCAAAGAACAAACAGAGATTATCCGTGTAGTATTGGTTGAACGCGAAAAAGAACGTGAGCGCATTAAAAACGAAAATGCGGCCGATATGAAGAAGCAGATGAAGGCATTAAACGAGCGATATGAAGCAAAGCTTAAAGCGAGCATGAAACCCGAGCAATGGCAGAACTGGGAGAAATTCCGCGCCGAACAAAAAGAGAAGCGTAAAGGAGAAAATGCTCCGCAGGCTCCCGAACAGGATCTTGACTAAAATTTGTCGGCTTCGAACTTGAAATAAGGAAGCTATTGTTTTTTGTTCGATTTTTGCGGAGCAACATAAAATGAAACCGCAAAAGACAACATTGAAATTGTATCCGGAAACAGGTGGTGCTTTTGCGCTATTTGTTTCCGTTTTTTTTTGGCTGGTAATGGGTCTGCATGCTGCATTTGCACAGCGCTATAAATTTCAGACCGAACGTATTGGCAAGGATCAACAGGTATACGTTTACGAGGGCATGAAGGCCGAAGATGGGCGTGTTATTATTCCCGCTGTTTACGATTACATTTGGGATTTTGGCATCGATACGCTCACGCTAGCGCGTCGGCAGATTACCGAAGCTAGGCCAAATCGCGATGCGGAATATCAGTACGAATTGATTACCTACAACGGATATTTGTATACCGAGTTTCCCTCGCATCTAATTCCGAGTCCACCTCAGGATGGCATCATGCGTTTTTACGATATGCAAAAAGAAGCATTTGGCTTCATGAATACGAGCGGGAAAGAAATCAGCAAGGCAAAGTTTAGCGAAGCGCGCGATTTTCGCGAAGGACTTGCAGCTGTGCTGGACCCATTCAAAGGCTATTGGGGCTATATCGACCAAAACGGAAAAATGGTCATTCGGGCTACGTTTGACGAGGCATATTCGTTCTCGGAAGGGAAGGCTGTGATCAACGAAAACGGAAAGTTTTATTTCTGCGACCGAAACGCCATGTTGCGGCCAATTTTAGGTAGTTATTCGCGTGTATTTGATTTACAGGACGGTGTGTCGGTAGTGATGCAGGATACATTATATGGGTTGATAGACAGTACCGGACGCGAAATTGTGAAACCGCGCTTTCAGTTTCTCGATAATTTTGAAAACGGAATTTCGGTATTTCTTGAAAATGGAAATGCGGGAGTTCTCGACAAATTGGGCAATGTGCGCATCGAAGCTCGATACAACAATGTGTTTCGCTTTGATCAAAATCATTATGTGGTTGAACAAAACGGTTTGCGTGGACTGATCAATTTAAAGGGCGAAATGGTTATTCAACCACGGTATACTGAGATTGGTTATTTCAGCGAAGGCCTTGCCCCGGTATTACTTGGCGGCAAGTGGGGATTTGTAGATTCTCGTGGAACGGAAATTATTCCATGTGAATACGCATCGGTGGACCGTGTGTTTGTTAATGGTGTTGCAGAAGTTTCAGAAAAGGATAACTGGTTGCTGGTGCACAAAGGCGACACACTGAAATTACCGGAATATGACGAGATTTTACCGTATTACGGATTTGCCGCAGCATTCAGAAAAGGCAATTATTGGGGTTTCCTAAATGAATTTGGAGAAGAAAGCATTGAAGCCCAATACGAAGAATTGATTTTTTCAAAAGGAGGCTTGTGTTTTGGGCTTAAAACAATTGGCGATACTGCAGCGTACGCGTTAATTAATTCATATGGTAAGGAAATAGTGCCCGCAAAATACATCGATATTGTTCGGTTTACCGAAGGCCGCGCCGCAGTAAAAACTTCCCAAGGCTGGGGCTTTATCGATGAAAACGGAACCGAAATTGTGCGCCCGCAATACGATGTGGTGAGAAATTACGCATCAGGTAGGGCAGCGGTTCAGAAAAATGGCCAATGGGCGTTTCTTTCGCTCAACGGTGCAGAAGCTATTGCAATGTTTAGCGGATATCCGGATTTATCGGAGCTCGAAAATAAGCCGAACAATTTTTCAGATTCATTGCTTGCTATTCGCGAGGTTTTTCCGCTTTATCTGGTTGAAGTAATTGGCGATTTTGATGGAACGTATGCGGCAGTCGAAGATTTAACAACCGATAATTCATCCGGTAATTTCCTTTGCCTTTCTAAAACCGGAAAACTTTCAGATAAAACCCAATGCGAAATTACCGAGCGCTATGCCGATAGTTTTGAACCGGCAAAAGAACAAAATCAGTCGTTTCGTATTATACGTATTGCCGGTAAATCAATTAAAATAGATGCCGAAGGCAAGAAACTTGAATAATTTACAGGGTAGGGGAGACTGTATATCGATAT
>JBKCFX010000100.1:0-6776 GCA_046303595.1 Bacteroidia bacterium | reverse complement strand
CATTGGAGGAGGAAACTGTAAAGGTTGGTGTTGGTAAAGAGTTAATGGTTACCGTAACGGGTTTTATATCATAGCCGCAACCGGAAGTTTTAGTTTTTCTAATAAAATAGGTACCAGCACCAACAGACGTTGGGCTGGCTAAAGTAGGTGTTCCTGCTATTGCATCTGCTAAGGAGCTGAAGTAGCTTAGAGTACCTATGGTATTATTTGCATCAGTAACTGTGAGGGTTGTAAGGTTAACCGTGCCGGACCCACACAATGCTGCAGGTTGGGTAATTGTAATGTTCGGTAAAAGGGCACCGCCAACTTCAACTTCAATTGCACCTAATGCGTTAGAACAAGTTCTGTAAGAGCCCCCGAAATCTGTTGTAATACCTGTTCCGGCAGCACCTGAAATAATACCTGTTCCGCTAGGTCTATTCTGCATTGCAGATGAACCAGGACCAAAAAATGCAGGATTTATTGATTGACTGTTTGCATCCTGTGTAGTTGATGTTTGCCAGTTAGCAAGTGATGTTTTATTATCAGCATTATAACGACCTAAAACCGCTCCATTTGCACCCGATGCAACGTAATTGTTATAGTTAATGGTAAGGCCTGTATTTCCGATTAAGCTAATGGCATAATGTCTACTTGTAGCATCCACAAAAGAACTTCTTGCGTTAGCGAAAATATTGTTGCGAATATTGCGTGTTCCCGCATTTACCGTTGATACAAAAGCAAAAGTACTATTGGTAGCAGTACCTGTTGGCACGCCGACTATCCTGGCTGTATTAAAGTAAAACTGATTGTTACCTCCTGTTTCGCTAATGCCATTTATACTTGGGTGTGTGCTAACACCGTTGCCTAGGAAAATGATGTTGTTTGAATACGTTGCCACACCACCGGCGGCTACAATACCAGATTGATTTTCGAAAGATGTGGATGGAACAAAATCTCTAATAAAATTACCATTTATTGTTTGCACCCCTGCAGTTCTGCCGTTATAATGAATACCAACTACATCTACTGCACCACCTGTGGTGGCTTGCCAACAATTTGTTCTCAGGCTATGAATTGTGTTACCGGAAATATTGGTTACCACATTTTCGCTGTTTCCTGCTAATGATAATGCAATTCCGGCAACGTTTGGGCTAGTTGCTGCGGTTGTAGTAAAAGTTGGTGCCGTAGCACTTGTCCTCAAGTTTGTAATGCCTGCTCCTGTAATTAGAGTATTGGCTGCTGGATTTCCTCCTGAAGCAATTGCCGTAATATTCAGTCTGTTTCCTGTTATGCTCCCTGTAAAATTTGATGCTCCCGCAGTCATACTTTGGGAAGGAATATTTAAATTCAGGGCAACGGTATATTGTCCTACTCCGCCAAAAGTTCCTGGGACAACTGCGGAAATAAAGGTGCCTGCCGGTATATTTGTACCAGAAATAATTTGTCCTACAACAATACTACCTGAGGTCATTGCAGTTACGTCCAATGTGAGGTTTGTAGCTATTGTACCAGTAAAAACAGAGGCACCTACGCCAGTTCCTGTAATAGTTGTAGAAGCAACAGCAGCATTCAGACCAACTGTTCCAGACCTGGCTTGAGTATAACTGATGTCTCTAATCGTATTGTTTTGAATTTGAATTGCTCCTCTAACATTGGTTGCTGTGGGGTTCTCTATGGCAATACCGCAAGTTCCCGAGGTATTTGCAGCATAGTTAACCGTTAAGTTTGAAATGGTGTTGTTCGCAACGGTTGAAGAGGCTGTGCCAGCTGTTCCGCCTGCATGCACAATGCCACGCACTCGTTGTATTCCATTATTTGCAACTGCATGGGTCGTGGCCGCGGTAACAATGTTAAAGCTATTTGAAACGCTAGTACTTCCAATGGTGTTAAAACGAACTATATTTTGACCGTCGTTTACACGAATTCCCTCAATGGTGCTTACTATACCTGAGGTTGACGATGTAATGGAACCTATATTATTGTGTTCGATGGTTGTCGTTCCGCTATTGATTCCTTGTACGCTAATACCAACGATATTCATTCCGTTCCCAGATGTGGCAGTATTTCTAACTAAAATTGAGCCGGTTGTTGTGTTATCACCAATCGTATTACCTTCACCGTTAGTTCCTATAACAACATTACGGGTTCCGGTTCCTGCTCCAAAAACAGAAATTCCGGAAAAAACAGCGGGAGCAAGGGCAGTATTCACAAGTACAGAACGTGTATTCCAACTGATATTTTTAATGGTATTTCCGGTAATGGTAGCATAGGTGCCTGATGTTGGGGTATTCCCGGTTGGAGCAAAATGGATGGCATTAAAACGAATTTGCGCCGTCATTGCCGGCATTGTCCATGTTCCGGCACAGAGTGGACCGCTACCCCCAATAAAATTATTTCGTACTATGTTATTATTGCTTGTGGTTGATGTTACATAAATGCCGTAAATATTTGTTGAGCCGCTACTTCCACAGTCACCCCATTCTGAATTTGTCTGGTAAAGGCTATTGCCTTCAACAGTAAATGCATTGTTGTTGGCAGTAAAATGAATCATACCAAACCCACCTGAGCCCGCTGCGCAATTTCCGTTTCCATCCACATTGGCATCTTTAATGTCAAAAATATTGTTATCTCGTATGGTAATATTGTTATTGATGCCGGTAGTAGCTGCCGTGCTTTTGCAATAGATACCCGAACGGGGATATTTTGACCATATAGAAGCACCAATGTAATTTGAGCTGATGTTATTATTTTGGATTGTTACAAAATCGTTTCCCTGTGCAGTTGAATTTGAAATGATACTCACTACAGCCAAAGTTCGTTTGGGCATTCCCGAAAGCATGGAGCAGTTTCGGATTGTTACATAATCGGCATTATTAGTTACGGATACAGCAGAGTGAAAGGAGCCGGTATTGGATATCGTTAAGTTCCTTGCAGTGCCCACTCCACCGCTTCGACCATCGAGCGTAAAATAATCCAAGCCATTTATGATGATTAATGCATTTGCATCGGTAGAGCCCGTAACAGGATCTGACCAATCTGGATTTTGGCCTTGAATAATTATTGGGGTTGTAACCGAGGCTGCCGGCCTTATAGTTACTGTGTTGCTTGCCGAAGAACCCGAATTGTTGTTAAAAATAATGGGGGTAGTTTCAGTATTCGCATTGTAAGTTGGCTGTATTTCGAACACATAGGCCCCTGAGACGGAATAGGTATTTAAAAATGAAGCTACACTTTGCAAACTGCAGAAAGTACCTGATGGGCCAACAGAATATGTGCCTGGTGCGTAATTAATTACAGGCAATGATAAGTTAATAAGAAATCCAATTGCAAACTGACCGGTGCTATTATTAGTTGGATGGGTAGCTGTTGCTGTTACGTATTGGTTATTTAATATGCAGATAAATGAAGTTAAATCTATACTCCAATTTCCACTTCCATCGGCTGTGGCGCTTGCAAGATATTGTTTGCCTTTAATATTTGTTGTGTAATCTCCATTACAATTGTCGCCCAAATACACATCAATAATTGCGTTTGGCGTACTGACGGTTCCCGATAGAACATTGGTTGTAGTGTTAAATCCGGCAATTGATGGGGATGGTTGATTGTTATTTGAACCTGTGGACTGAAGCCTGATTCCCATTGAAGAAGCACACTGCATAATATTACCCCGTATGGTATTTCCCTCAGCTTCGGCACTTCGAATACGAACTGCCGACCCACCAACTCCATCACAACTAGATTCACTTGTGCTTTGGTGATTCGAAAGGTCATTGGCCTGCCCCGGAAGCACACCTCCAATAATATTATTGTCTGAATTTCCATCTAAATAAATACCAACACAACTATAGTTTCCCAAGGTTCCTGTGCCTCCAACTCTGTTTCCGTAAATAATATTGTTGGAGCAGCCACTTAGGCCCGGACTAAGATCGCCTGTTAATCCTAATAAAATCCCATATCCCGCTCCTCCGGCAATAAGGTTGCCCTGTCCTGCTGTACTTCCACCAATAGTGTTGCCATTTGCACCATCAGTAAGCCACAAACCTGATCCAGATGCGGGTGGCGTGCCCGCAGGGGTGCCGTAATAACCAAAAGTGCCGGTAACATCGCAGCCTAAATAATTGTTTTGAACAAAGCCATTGTCTGCACTGATGACTTTTATAATTGTATTCCCAGCTCTATTGATTACATTACGCTTATTGATAGCACCGATCTTAAAATTATCGGCATTATCACCATTTATCAAAATTCCAAAACTTGTAGACGCACCTCCAATAATTTGAAAACCATAGATCTCAACACCGGGCACGTTTAAAACATTAAAAACCTGATTGCCTGAATTATTTGTTGCATCAAGGTTTATCCCTATTGTATTTGAAGTCCAACCTGAAGTGGTGGTTGCATCAATCACCATGGTTCGGGTTATATCAGGAAGACCTCCAGCTGTAGGGCTTAATGCAATGGTACTTCCTGCAGCTAAACCCGAAAAGCTAATGGTGTGAGAACCTGCTGTTGCATTCGCAGTTGTAATGCAGTATCTAAGCGAGCCGGTTGTTCCCGAACCTGTTCCAGGATCTGCTGTTGAATTAACGGTGTAGTTTACTCCCATAATTTCCCCGCTAAAACAACACAGTAAACAAATAAATAAAAGCGCTTTTTTCAGCAAACAACAAGCAATGTCTGAAGCTTCATCAGATGCTATATTCTTAATAAACGAAGTAGTAAACATTAAATTCATGCGGCTAAGTTTAAATTTTGGCTATTTCAATGTTAAGCAATTGAGCATGGTTCATCAATTTTTTGTTTTTGAAAAATTATATCTCATAGGATCTAAAATTTTCAGATTAAAGTGAATTGAACTGTCCCTGTTTTAGGATAAATAAAAAAGCTTCAATTCGTAGGGCAGGATAACCGAGGCAAACAACCCTCAATCATGGAATTGTACGTTTATTCAATCAGAGTTACACCAATAAAAAATGAGGCGTAAATTACATCAATGATTAAAAATCAGAAGTTTTCAACCATTTACGCGCTAGTGGTTGATGCCGGCTCTCAATATTGATGATGTAGATTCCGGGGCAAAGCGCTTGGGTTGCCATCTGCACATAATGCTGTTTTGATGTGCTCAACTTCGTACTTCCCACCAATTGACCCGAAAGATTGTACAAAGCGAAGACGGTACCTTTTTCGAAGCCGGTATTACTTTGGATGGTTATACCACCTGTAAATGCGGTAATGACAAGGTTTGACGCTTGAAGTTCGTCAATACTCAATTTTAATACAACCACAGTGGTATCGAGTGTGTCGGAACCGCATTCGTTGGTTACGATTAAGCGCACAGGCCACGTATCTTCGAAGGCAAAATTGTGGCTGGGATTGGCCTCATTGCTGGTAGCCCCTGCGCCAAAATCCCATAAAGAGGTGCAGCCCGGCGTAGAGGTATTGGTAAATTCCACAACAAAATTACTGCTTTGCACAAAGGTAAATGAGGCGCTTGGGAAGCCTGTTCCCGCGGCGATGGCTGGAATGGGAAAACCATCGGAAAATGGCCCCGTACTTCTGTTAAGCGGGTGCGTTGCCGTTGCGGTAACATATTGATTGCTCACTTGGCAGCCAAACTGCGATAATTCAACACTCCAATTTCCGTTCGCATCTGCTATGGTGCTCGCCAAATAGGCCTTACTCTTTATTTGATCGGTAAAATTACCGTTACAATCGCTTCCAAGATAAACATCGATGGTGGCGTTAGGGGTTTCGCATGTACCTGTTAAGGTGCTTGAACCTGCATTAAATGCACTAATAACAGGTGCCGGTTGATCGTTATTGGCACCCGGAGTTAAGAGTCCGATGCCTGTTCCAAGTCCGCAGGTCATGATATTGCCTCTTATGGTGTTTCCCTGTGCTTCTGCACCGCGGATGCGAATTACCTGAGAGCCATTTCCGTCGCCCGAAAATCCATTGGATGAATACGACAAATCATTGGACTGGCCGGGCTCCACGCCACCAATGATGTTATTGTCGGAGTTGCCTTCTATCCAAAAAGCGATGTAATAAAACTGAAGCGTTTCCAAGCCTCCTACCCTATTGCCATAAAAAATATTGCCCGAACAGCCGCTTAATCCTCCCGGAGATGAATCATAATTAAGGCCCACCAAGATACCCAAGCCTGTTCCACCTGCGATGAGATTTCCCTGTCCGACCTGCGCACCACCAATGGTATTTCCATCTGCAGCATCGGTGAGCCATAAACCGCTACCTGAGTTTGGTGGAAAAGTGAGCGGTTCGCCGTAATATCCGAATGTACCGGTAACATCACAGCCCAAATAGTTGTTTTGGATGAAGCCATTATCAGCACCAATAACCTTAATGATGGTATTGGCAGCTCTGTTTATAACGTTTCGTTTGTTGAGTGCACCAATCCTGAAACCGTCTGCATTATCGCCATTGATCAATATTCCAAAGCTTGTTGACAAACCGCCTATAATTTGAAATCCATAAATTTCGACGTTGGGCACATCCACGATATGCAAAATCTGATTCGCCGTATTGTTTGTTGCATCGAGTGTTATACCAAGGGCATTGGCTGTCCAACCGGTGGTGGTGGTGGCGTCTATCACCATGGTGCGCGTAATTTCGGGCAGCGGCGTTTCGCCTAATGTAATTATACTTCCTGCTGAAAGTGTAAAGTTAATGGCATGCGGAACATTAGCGTCTGCATTGGCGCTGGTGATGGCCTGCCGGAGTGTCCCCGGCCCACTGTCGGCAGTGCTTGTTACGATAAAGACTGTTGCCCAAAG
>JBKCFX010000099.1:0-13349 GCA_046303595.1 Bacteroidia bacterium | reverse complement strand
TACCGTAAATTTGGGTTCAAGCGCAACACGCACCATAACCTTGGGACAACCAGCTACCTACGCCCTGAACGGCGTAATAAGCGGCACCGGTTCGAATCTTGTTTTAAATGCTACCGCGGCGGGAACCTTGTCGCTTGGCGGCGCCAATACCTATGGTGGCAATACCACCATCAACGGGGGAACTATGTTGCTTACTACCGGTAACAACCGCCTGCCCGTAACAACCAATTTAACGCTCGCCAATACTGCAGGTGCAATACTTAATCTTGGCGATAGAGCTCAAACAGTGGCTTCTTTAAGCGGTGGTGGGGCAAGCGGTGGTAACATTGTAACAGGCGGATCATCGGGAGACCTTACAGTAAATCAAACTACCACTACCAGCTATGCAGGCGTTATGAGTGGTACCGGCGATTTGATTAAAAGTGGTGCGGGGATTCTCACTTTAAGCGGTGCAAACACCTACTCGGGTGTTACAACGCTTAGCGCGGGTACATTGCTTGTAAACGGGAGCACTGCTTCAACAAGTGCTGTTACAGTAGCTGCCAGCGCCACCTTGGGCGGAAGCGGTACAACAGCCGGAACGGTAGCCCTTAACGGAATTGTTGCGCCCGGAAGTGCGGCATCTACTGTTGGCACGCTAAACACCGGCGCATTTACCTTCAACCCAGCATCTTCGTATCGATTCGATATAAGCAACGTAAGCGGAACAGCAGGTAACAACTGGGATTTGCTTGCATCGAGCGGTCAAATTGGCATTAACTCCAGTTCGGCTAGCCCTGCAACCATTTTTTTAACAGGAAATCCGGCCGGCTTTAATTCGTGTACATCTTATACCTGGCGCATTGCACAGGGTTCCAGTATATCGTCGTTCGATGCAACGAAGTTTACCATCAACACCGCATCGTTTATTCCTGCCTTTGTTGGAACATTCTCTATACAACAAAGCGGCAATGCACTTAATCTGGTATACTCGGGCGCTTCGCTTACGCTAACATCTGCCGCTGGCACCAATGCGCAGCTTCGTTGCATCAACACCGCTATCACGAATATTACGTATGCCACTACCGGAGCCACAGGCGCTTCAGTTAGCGGCTTGCCTGCTGGCGTTACAAGCAACTGGGCTTCGAATGTGGTTACCATAAGCGGTACACCAACAGCGTATGGTTTTTACAATTACACCGTTACCTTAACAGGTAGTTGCGGAAGTGTAACAGCTACGGGTTTCATTAATGTAAATGGGGTTGACTTTGCAAATCTTCAATTTCCCGAAAATACTGCTATATGTCAAGGGAGTACAACTACCATATATGGTCGAGTTTACGAACCCAGTATTACTGAATCGGCAGGAGCAAATGCGGTAATAGAAGTTCAATTTGGCTACAACAATGCCAATACCAATCCTTCTGGTTGGGCGGCGGCAAATTGGTCTAATGCTACTTACAATATTCAAAGTGGTAACGACGATGAATACCAAGGCACTTTTGGAGCTGCGCTCACTGCAGGCACCTATTATTACGCATTCAGGTTCAGAATAAATGGCTGTTCGTGGCAATATGCAGGATATAGCAGTAGTGGTGGTGGCTTTTGGAATGGAACAGGAAACAACAGTGGTGTACTGACGGTTAATAATCCAACACCTGCGCAGCCGGGAACAATCTCCGGAACTGCAACACAGTGTCCAGCCTTGACTTCTCAAACATACAGCATCGCAGCGGTTACCAATGCAACTTCTTATAACTGGACAGTTCCAGCGGGGTGGTCGATTACGGCCAATACCGGCACTTCAATTACTGTAACAACCGGAACATCAGGTCAAAATGGAAACATTAGCGTTACGGCACAAAATTCTTGCGGAACCAGCCCTGCTAGAACCTTGGCAGTAACCGTTTCTCCGGCAACACCAGCCGCACCGGTAGCCGCAGCAGGCAGCAACGCAGCGTGTACGTCGATTTCGGCAAACTGGGCAGCATCGGCAAACGCCACTGCATATTTTCTAGATGTTTCGACTGTAAACACCTTCGCATCGTTTGTAAGCGGTTACAATAACCTCAATGTGGGCAATGTTACCACATACAGCGTAACAAGCTTAACAGCCAATACAACCTATTATTACCGTGTTCGCGCCAACAACTCATGCGGAACAAGTGGCAACTCTTCTACAATTACGTATGCAACATCGCCTCTTCCGGCGCAACCATCGGCTATTACGGGTGCGTTAAACCCTGAGATTGGTTTAACACAAGCGTACAGCGTTACCAATGTTGCAGGCGTTAGCTATGCATGGTCGTTTACCGGGCCAAACGGCTGGTCGGTAGCATCGGGTCAAGGCAGCAATGCCATCGTGGCGAACGTTGGTACTGCCAATACAACCATTACGGTTGTTCCTTCTAATACGTGCGGTAATGGAACTTCGCAAACTATTGCGACAACTATTCCACAGTATCGTGCTCGTTTTATTTCGGCCGATTATGGAACTTCACCCTGGTGCCAGGGCGAATCGCGCAGCATTTCGGTTGTTGTAAAAAACACCGGTGTTGCTTCATGGACAAATGCATCGCCTGATGTAAACATTGGCGCTAAGTGGAATACGAATGGTGGAAACTGGGGCGATTACCATTACCGCTTGGATGCCGGTAACTTAGCTCCGGGTGCTACCCAAACGTACACCTTTGCAGCCATGCAGGCTTCAAATGCTACAGGATTTACAGCGTATAATACGCCGCCCACCTACGTAAGCTTCCTTGCTGCAGGAAACAACAACATCACCTTTGATATTGTTAAAGAGGTAGATTGTTGGTTTGGGGGCAATGGCGGCTCATGTGGGCCGGGCAATACCGTATTTACTACGCCGACAATTACCATTTCGCCTGCGGCACCTGCGCAGCCGGGAACAATCTCGGGAACAGCAACTCAGTGTCCGGCGTTGACGTCTCAAACGTATAGCATCGCAGCGGTTACCAATGCAAGTTCTTATAACTGGACAGTTCCAGCGGGGTGGACGATTACGGCCAATACCGGCACTTCAATTACTGTTACAACCGGAACATCAGGTCAAAATGGAAACATTAGCGTTACGGCACAAAATTCTTGCGGAACTTCTTCTGCTCGTACCTTGGCAGTTACGGTTTCGCCGGCCACACCAGCCGCACCGGTAGCCGCAGCAGGCAGCAACGCAGCGTGTACGTCGATTTCGGCAAACTGGGCAGCATCGGCCAATGCCACAGCGTATTTCCTCGATGTATCAACTTCAGCTACCTTTTCATCATTTGTAGGTGCATACAATAATTTCAACGTAGGAAATGTTACTTCATATAGTGCGACAGGCTTAACTGCAGGTGTAACGTATTATTACCGCATTCGTGCCAACAACTCATGCGGAACAAGCACAAGTTCATCGGTTATAACGTATGCAACATTACCGGCAACACCGGCGCAACCCGGAACAATTTCCGGAACAGCAGCGCAGTGTGCTGCCCGAACAGGGCAAATCTACAGCGTTGCGGCAGTAGCCAATGCTACAACCTACAATTGGTCGGTTCCAACCGGTTGGAGCATTACAGGTGGTAATGGAACAACTTCGATTACGGTTACAACCGGTGCTGGTGGACAAAATGGCAACATCAGTGTAACGGCTCAAAATTCATGTGGTACAAGCGCGGCGAGAACCTTGGCAGTAACCGTTACGGCCAACCCAACCGTAAATGTTGGTGCCGGTTTGGCCGCGATTTGCGCGGGTGGAACATCGGCTGCACTGGGTGGTAGTGTTACAGCACCGGCAACGGGCGGTACTTGGTCTACACCTGCTGGAGGAACATTCAATCCGAATGCTACAACCTTAAATGCTACATGGACAGCCCCTGCTGCGTTTTCAGGAACCGCTACCTTTACGTTAACCTCATCGGGTGGTAGCTGCGGTACAGCCACCGGTACCAAGAGTATTACGGTAAATCCATTGCCGGCAAACGCTGGGTCGATTACAGGAGCTTCATCAGTGTGTTCGGGTCAATCGGGTGTTGCTTTTTCTGTGCCTTCGATTGCCAATGCAACGACCTATTCATGGTCTTACACCGGTACAGGCTTCACGCCTTCGGGAAGTACGCAGTCTATTACAGGTGCATTCTCGGCAAGTGCCACATCGGGCAATTTAACGGTGCGCGGTGTAAATTCTTGCGGAAATGGTGTGGTGTCTGCTGTTTTTCCAATTACAGTAAATACATTACCTGCTGCTCCAGGCGCAATATCCGGTAGTTCGGCCGTTTGTCAGGGTCAGAACAATGTGGCATTTAGCGTACCCGTAATTAGCGGTGCTACAAGTTACCAGTGGTCGTACTCCGGGACAGGTTTCACGCCTTCGGGCAATACGGCTTCTATAACTGCTAATTTCTCGGCGAGTGCAACCTCGGGCGTGTTAACAGTACGCGGTGTTAACAGTTGTGGTAATGGCCCCGTATCGGCTAATTACAACATCAGTTTGGCACAATTGCCTGCAACACCGGGTACGATACTAGGGCCAAGCACCGTTTGTAAAGGGCAGTCAGGCTTTTCGTTTTTGGTTCCTGCAATTGCCAATGCTTCGAGCTACGAATGGCAATACACGGGCACCGGCGTTACATTCTCGGGCAATACCAATTTGGTAACAATAACCATCAGCAATACAGCAACACCCGGCAATATTCGTGTTCGGGGGGTAAGTGGCTGTCTAAACGGACCATGGAGTGCGCCTGTTGCAATCTCAATCATCGATCCGCCAACTGTTTCAATTACCAGCAATTATTGTGGTAATCCGGGCTTTGTAATTTTAACAGCCAGTTCGGGCTTTACCAACTATTTGTGGAATACCGGAGCAAACACACCGTTTATTAATGCCGACATTGCCGGGCAATACACGGTAACTGTTGCCAATTCGTTTGGATGTATGGCTACCGCATCGGTTGGGGTTGCTACAGAACTTGTTACCAACGGAAAGTTTGATTTGGGCAATACAGGATTTACAACCAACTACAGTTACCGTGCTGATGTTGCGGGACAATCTGAAATGTATCCCGAAGGCACCTATGCTGTGGTACCCAATGCCAATACAGTACACAATTTATTCTGGGGTACAGGCCATACGCCGGGCGGTGGGCCTTATATGGTTGTAAACGGTCACCCTGCCTTGGGTCAAACAGTATGGAGTCAAAACAGTATTCCTGTACAACCAAACACCACCTATTATTTCTCGGCCTGGGGCTTGAGTGTGGTGAATGGAAACAATGCGGTGTTGCGCTTTTCGATTAACGGCAATCAGGTAGGTACAACGGCCTTCTTGCCCAATGGGTATTCGAGTACGGCAGGGCCATTCAATTGGGTACGTTTCTACGGAAGCTGGAATTCGGGATTTGCAACCACTGCCAACCTCTCGATTGTTAACTTAAATACTATTCTAGGCGGTAACGACTTTGGTCTTGATGATATTTCTTTCGGAACGCTTTCGCCTGTTCCACTTTCGGTTTCTCCATCAACAATTTTAGGTACCACGGTTTGCCAAGGCAATGAACTGTTGATGAATGCCAACGCAGTAGGTGGTGCAAGTCCGTTTACCTACCAGTGGACCGGCCCTAACGGATTTACATCAACAGACATGAATCCGGTTGTTACGGCCAGTGCTTCTGCTGCCAATGCCGGAACATATACCTTAACGGTTACCGATGGTTTTGGATGCACGGCTACATCGAATGTTGTTGTAACGATTAGTGCATTACCACTTAACCGTACGCCAGTGGCGAGTGCTTCAACAGTATGTGTTGATGGCAGCACTTCGATTACACTTGCATCTTCACAAAGTGGTGTGAGTTACCAGTTGCGTAATGATGCCGACGATTCGCCGGTGGGCGATCCCGTAGCGGGAACGGGTGGTACTATTAGCTTCTCGCTCGATAATCTTTTGGCAACTACTACCTATAACGTATTGGCAACAGGAGCCTTAACCCAATGTTCGGTTGAGATGCCTACCACCGTAACGATAACGGTAGCTACAACTCCAGTGCTGGCCATTACCAATCAGGCGATTTGCACCGGAACTGTTGATCTTACGGCGGCAGATGTTACCGCGGGTAGCACGGGTTCGGGTACACTCAGCTACTGGACCGATGCCGCAGGAACCCTTGCATTAGGTACACCGTCGGCTGTATCTACTTCGGGCATTTACTACATCCGTAGCTCGGTTGGCAGCTGTTCAGATATTGAGCCCGTTAGCGTATCCATTTCGACAACTCCACTTACCGGGTTTAGTTATCCTACAACACCATACTGCAGTACAGAACTTGATCCGGCAGCAAGCCTAGATGCCAATGCTGTAGCAGGAGTATTTACTTCGTTAACGGCAGGTTTGGTGTTTTCGAATCCGGCAACCGGTACCATCGATCTATCGGCCAGTACTCCGGGTACGTATACCGTACGCAATACCGTTTCACCTACAGGTGGCTGTCCGAGTGTGAATTCTACATCAACTGTTGTGATTACACAGGCGCCATTAACTGATTTTACATACAATGCCGGAACAGACTTCTGTCAGGTATTTAGTGCTGTAAATCCTGCACCGGTATTTGGTCCTGGCGCTGCGGCAGGTACATTTGCCTCTACATTCGGGTTAAACTTTGTAAGTACCAGTACAGGTGTGGTGAACATTGCCACATCAACACCCGGTAATTATGCTATTTGGAATACCCGTCCGGCAATAGGTGGATGTGCTGCCGAAAGCGATACGGTGTTTATCGATATCAATCCGTATGTATTTGCCGGAACGGTTTCATCATCGGTTTCAGACGACATTATCTGCTTGGGCGAAACGGTCGACTTATTCTCGCAAACCACCGCATACAACAGCGTTTTACTTCGCGAGCGTTTCAACGGTACCATCAACAATTGGTCACGCGGAAATACAACTCCACCTGGAGATGGAACTCCTTCCAATTCCAACTGGACCTTAAGG
Source organism: Bacteroidia bacterium (assembly GCA_046303595.1). Taxonomy (GTDB): domain Bacteria; phylum Bacteroidota; class Bacteroidia; order M30B66; family M30B66; genus CAMCXT01. The sequence goes on along the minus strand of JBKCFX010000099.1, from coordinate 6,379 downwards.
CCAACTAATTATAGTTATAACAGCGTAACGCATCGTTCGAACGACAATACACAGTTTTATATGTCGAATAGTCAGGCACAGGCCGGTACAACAACCACTACAACCTTGCGTTCGCCGGTTATGAATACCGTAGGCTATACCAACCTGAACCTGGATTTCTTCCACTACTTCAATACAACAGGTTCTGGCGATACGGCTCGTGTACAGGTATCGTTGAATAATTCAACCTGGACAACCGTTGCTACCTATACAACCGTGCAAGGCTCGCCTATGGGATTTGCAAACCCGGTAATAAACCTAAGCGCATACATCGGGCAGCCAATCTTCTATGTGCGTTTCCAATACAAGGTAACGAACGACCGTCTGTGGGCAATCGACAACGTGTCGCTTACCGGAAACTGCAACAAATACACCTACAACTGGGTTTCGGCTCCGGCAGGGTTTACGTCAACCTTAGCAGATCCGGTGAATGTTGCACCGCCACAAAATAGTTTCTATGTGGTAAATGCTACAAATACGTTTGGCTGCAGCAATCCTGCATCTCCGCTACCGGTAACCGTAAACGATTTGCCAATCCTTACCAGCAATTTAACACCACCTGCAGTATGTGGCAATGAGCTCTTTACCTATGCGCCAACTGCCACGCCAAGCAACGTAACCATCGACTGGACACGCCCTGCGGTTACCGGAATTAGCAATGCGGCTATTACAACGCCACAGCTTGTAAATCCGAGCGAAACCTTGGTGAATACTACCAATACCGATAAGAATGTGGTGTATAACATTCGCCTCAACAACAACGGATGCGAACAAGTAGTGCCTGTAACAGTTGCCGTTAAGCCGGTACCGGTGGTTGATATTGGATTGAACCAGAGCGTGTGTAATGGTTCACCGGCTCAGCTCAACTCTACCATTACGAATGGATTAACAGTAAACTCGTATGCATGGTCGCCATCGACCGGGTTGAGCAACGATACAATTTCATCGCCAACCGCTACTGTTCCTACGGCTAGCGAGAGTTATACCCTTACTGTTGAAGCAAGCAATGGATGTTCGAACACGAGTTCGGCCGTAACCATTAGCAACATTGGCTTTGGCGGAACTCCTGGCCTATGGCTTGGAACGCAAAACAGCAATTGGGACGATTGCCGCAACTGGGCCGATGGAAAAGTGCCAGATGCAACAACCAGCGTAGTATTTGATGATAATGCCACAAATAACATCATAGTTACAGGCATGCAGGAGTGCAACAATTTATCGTTCCTATCGAGTGATAATGCTACACTAAACATTTCCATCCAGCCTAACGCAAGTTTAACAGCCAGTGGCAATGTAGCGCTTAACAAAGTATCGGGTACGGGTTCAATTCGCATCCGTGTGATGAACAATGCCACGCTTGCATGCAATAACTTATCTATAAAGGGCAGTACTGCTGGAGCCGCTAATGCAATTGTGCAGAAGGACGAGATAAACTCAGTAATTACACTTGACGGCAATTTAAGTCTTGAGCCGGGTGCAAGTTTCGATATGAGCGACGGCAACAATAATACACTTGATGGCATTTTGAACATCAAAGGTAACTTTGTAAATACCGCCGATGCAGCCGACTTTATCATTGGCAATGCAAGTGTTGTTTTCAATGGCAGTTCGTTGCAGAGCATTACATCGCCGGTCAATCAAGATTTCGGTAAGTTTATACTCGATAACAGCTCGGCCGCAGGTGTAAGGCTCAACAACAACATAACCATATCGCGCGAGATGCAGTTTGTAAACGGTGTTCTGGATCTGAATCAGAACGTGCTTACATTGGGTTCGAATACAGCAAATGCGATAATATCGGGCAGCGGAAATAATAGTTATATCCTTGCATGGGATGGCAGCGACAATGGCTCAGTTGTTCACCGTGTAAATTCGACCGGCAGTGCTTATCTTTTTCCAATTGGCGATTTGAGCGAATACACGCCGTTTGAGGTTAATTTAACATCGGCTACTCTGAGCAGTGCAACACTTACTGCCAAGCTTTACGGAAATGCACATCCACTAATCGATGCAACAAGCAACATCTATCTTGGTCGTTACTGGAGCATTGAGCCAACAGGCATTACCAATCCGTTGTATAATGTATCATATACCTATGGTGCAAGCGACATCTTCGGCGACGAAAGCTTCTTGTTCCCTGCAAAATTCAACAACGGTGGATGGCAGAGCTGCCTCGAAAGCATGTCGAACGCCATGATTGGAAATGGAAGCGTGAATTCGTCAACAAATACACTTACCTGGACCGGCATTACTACATTTAGCGAATTCACCGGAGTAGGTAACGGAAATCCATTGCCAATCGAATTGCTCAATTTCACTGCCGAGCCGGTAGATAATGAGGTACAACTCGATTGGACCACAGCATCGGAGACCAACAACAGTTTCTTCACGGTTGAGCGCAGTACAGACGGAGTTCATTTTGAAGAAGTAGTGAGGCAGGCTGGTGCCGGCAACAGCAACGGCATTCGCAACTACGATGCAGTTGATGCGAATCCATACCTTGGCGTAAGCTACTACCGCTTGAAGCAAACCGATTTTAACGGCGACTTCACCTACAGCGATATGGTACCTGTGAACTTCTTGGGTGAGAATCGTGTGGCATTGAATTCAATCTTTGCCGATCGTGCAAACGGAACGCTGAATATTCGTTGCAGCAATCCGGCCAATGCCGAGATTAAAATTGAAATCTTCGATGCCAACGGCCGACTTGTGATTCGCAGCATCGAAGGCAAGGCCGACAAGAATTGGAACGGAACCATTGGCTTGTCGCAATTAAGCGGCGGAAGCTACATTGCTCGGGTTTCGATAGCCGGCAAGTTGATTCACGGTAAGTTCATCTACTAACGATAATTTTCATGTGTGTGTAAAACGTCTGCTCTGCAAAGGGCAGGCGTTTTTGTTTTGTTCCCAAATCGGGTTTTCAAGGAACAGGAAAATATATCGAAGCCAATTTGCTCATGCTTCATTGTTTGGCTTATTGGTGAAATGAGCGGAACTGCAGTTGCATTAAGCCTCTAACTCGATGAAGGCAATGCATGTGGCAGGTGCAATTTCTCGACCGGTTATGAACAAGACTGTTCAAAAGAAGAGCCGTTTATAAACGTTTATAAACGAATCGTAAGAGGCTTAACTCGTAACTTTGCCGTATGGGGAGGAGGAGTGGCGGCCCCCCAGTGAAATCGATGGTGCAAAGCCAAAGGCCAAGTGTTTCTTTTTCGAAATAGAGATTTTTAATAGTTCAGAGGCGATACGGTTGGCCAAACGCTAGGTTTTATAGATGAAAAAAATGCAGCAACTCGAATAAGCAAGTGCTATAAATACCCTAAGTTTGCTAAAATTTCTGCGTGTGATTTACATCACAGTTAAATTTGAGTTCGCATACGAAATTTGCAAAAACATTTCAATACATGAAAATCGAACAAATCTATACCGGCTGCCTGGCACAAGGAGCATATTATCTTGAGAGCAATGGTGAGGCCGCTGTAATCGATCCGCTTCGCGAAGTAGCGCCATACCTTGAGCGAGCCGAAAAAGCAGGGGTTAAAATAAAATACGTTTTCGAAACGCATTTTCACGCCGATTTTGTTTCAGGTCATCTCGATCTGGCTGCGAAATCGGGTGCTAAAATCGTTTACGGCCCCCAAGCAAATCCCGATTTCAATGCGCACATTGCTGTAGACAACGAGGTGTTCAAACTTGGCAATCTTACCATCAAGGCCCTGCACACACCCGGACATACCATGGAAAGCACTTGTTACCTATTGAGCGACGAACATGGAAAAGATATTGCTTTATTCAGCGGCGATACGCTGTTTATTGGCGATGTTGGTCGACCCGATCTGGCACAGAAAGCAGCGCACCTCACACAAGAGCAGCTCGCCGAAACGCTCTTCGATTCGCTGCGCAACAAGATTATGCCGCTAAACGATGATATTATTGTTTATCCTGCACATGGAGCAGGATCGGCCTGCGGTAAGAATATGAGCAAAGAAACATCCGACACCTTGGGGAATCAGAAAAAGACTAATTATGCCTTGCGCGCCGATATGACGAAAGCCGAATTTGTGAAGGAAGTTACCAGTGGACTATTGCCTCCTCCGGCTTATTTTCCGCTGAATGTAGCTATGAACAAGAAAGGATATGATAGTATCGATGAGGTATTGCGCAAGGGTATAACAGCCTTGAGTCCGGCGGCGTTCGAAGCGGCTGCGAACGAAACTTCAGCAATAATTCTCGATACACGTGCGGCACAGACTTTTGCAAAGGCTTTTATTCCAAATTCCATTAATATTGGAATCGATGGCGGATTTGCACCTTGGGTAGGCGCTTTGATACCCGATATAAAACAGGCAATTTTGCTTATTGCCGATGCCGGGCGGGAGGAAGAAGTGGTTACCCGTTTGGCGCGTGTTGGTTACGATAATGCACTTGGCTATTTGGCAGGTGGTATGGAAGTATGGATGAGTGAAGGACGGGAAACCGACCATATCGTATCGCTGAGCGCGGATGAGATGGCGACTGAATACGAAAAAGGAGGTTACGAAATTCTCGATGTGCGCAAACAAAGCGAATACGGCAGTGAGCATGTTGTGGATGCACTCAACGCTCCGCTCGACTTCATAAACGAGAGTATGCTAAAGGTCGACAAACAGAAAACGTATTTCGTGCATTGCGCAGCAGGATATCGTTCAATGATTTTTGCATCGATTCTTAAAGCGCGTGGTTACGATAATTTGATTGATGTGAAAGGCGGATTTAAAGCAATTAAAGATTCGGGGAAATTTAACGTAAGCGATTATGTATGTCCCACAACCTTACTCTAAACAGGGCTTTCGAGAATTCATCGATGTGTTAATTTTTGCGGGAGCCTGGCAGGCAGAAACGAAATTTACTACGGTGTGTTTATGACGATTTTTAATTACTAATTCAGAAATACTATATGCTCGGATTACTAAAAAAAATATTTGGTTCAGGTGTTGATTTCAAGAAACTAATAGCCGAAGGAGCTATTATTGTTGATGTGCGTACACCAGCAGAATACCAATCTGGTCACATAGAAGGTTCGGTAAATATTCCGCTCGATTCTATTAAACATAAAATAGCAGAGCTAAAACAGAAAAATAAGACTGTAATTACCTGTTGCCGCAGTGGAGCTCGAAGCGGCATGGCAAAAGGCATTTTGCGAAATGAAGGAATTGTTGCGTACAATGGAGGGGCCTGGAATGTTTTGCGCAAGCATGCGAAAGGCTAATTAACTTTCAGGATAATAATTATGAGTTTTTTTTTCAGATTACAGGAATTCGGAAATCTGTTTATGAATTTCCGGAATCTTATTCTTTGTTACATCCCACACAATAATATAATTAATTCCCATATAATCATGAATTAATCTATCTCGCATTCCTGCCATACTTTTCCATTGAATGTTGCTCCATTTTAATTTTTCGTCTGCAGGAATTTTCTTGGTAGCTTCTCCAATAATTTCAAGACTTCTGACAACAGCTCTTTTAAGCGTTTCATCGTTTAAGAAATCCTCGTATCTCAAATCTTTACAGACAGAAATAATAAACAAACATTCGTCATGAATATGTCTCAAGAATTCTATAGACTCTTTAGACATATTGCACTTCATTTAAAATTTTCGGACCAATATATGGACTTAATCCATTTTTAGTTACAACTTCAATTTTTTCGTTCTTGAATATTTTTTCAAATAAATCACAAACTGCCATAAAGTTGTCAAAGTTTTCTTTTTCAGGTTCAAAATCAATCAATAAATCAATGTCACTTAGGCTTGAATGTTCATCCCGTATGCATGAACCAAAAAGCCCAATACTCCGAATACCATATTTTTTTAGTTTAAGCTTATTAGATTGGAGCGTTTTCAATATGGTGTCTTTAGTTTTCATCCAGAACTATTTTCCCAAATATATGAATTTTGTCGTCTAAAAATTTTGTCGATCAAAAAAACACTGCTGATGATGGCTGTGGAAGGTTCTAAATGCTAAAATTAACTAAGACCAGAATGTTTTTCAATTTTTGTTGAGATTTGCTCGTGTCATACAGCATTGTACCAAGATAGCTTTGCAAAAGAAACATTGGCTGCTTAAGCCTATTTGTTTTTATTTTTCAAATTCAGAAATCCATCCAAAATGTTCCATCGAAATCCGCTCTTTGTGCGTTTCGATATAATTTAAAAGTGATTTTGCTTGTGGCGAAAGGCTTTTCGATTTTAACCAAACTAAATTCCATTCCGATTCCAATTTCAATTTTGGAACATCAATCACATCCAGTTGTTTTAGCATGAGTTCATTTTTAATTCCAATCAAGGGTAAAATAG
>JBKCFX010000098.1:0-1094 GCA_046303595.1 Bacteroidia bacterium | reverse complement strand
CGATGCGGATAATCCGCTGGGCATCGTTAAATTTTCGGGTAATACGGCTTTCTTCAATATCCTGAAAATTTAATCCGGCTTTTATGCGACCATATGAACCGGGTTTAATGTTTCGACTGAAATCGTAAGCACCGAGAAATCTTTTCTGCGGACCGTAATTCCATTCGGCATATTTCAAACCGCTGGCTGTAGGGTCGGTTAACCGGTCGTAGCGTGGCACATCACTGCTGGTTGAATACTGGAAATTGAATTTATGCATGTCCGAATTTCCAGTTCGCAATGAGAATTTCTGGACAACATCGTATTGTGTATAAGCTCTACCTACCTGCAGTTCGGGCCTTGAATTGGCCATGAGGGTGTCGCGATTGTTAATGCGTTCAACATAGAAATTGCGCTCGCCAAATGACTTACCATAGAACGGATTGAAGTTTTTCCCCCCGCGTAAATCATCAAAATCGGAAACGGTGAAGGAGGTGTAGGAGCTGAACTTCTTCCAACCGAGGTTTACATCGCCATGCAGCGTTTTTTCGGTATTTGCACTGCTGTAGCGCGAAACAAGATTCGATTCAACGAGCAGGTTGTTGTCGCCGGCAAATTTCGGATTGCGGGTAAGCAAATGTACCACGCCTCCGAGTGCGTCGGTTCCATAAACGCTCGAAGCAGGTCCCGAAAGCACCTCGATGCGGTCGAGCGAGAAATTATCGGCGGTGATGACATTTTGCAAGTGACCTGAACGGTAAATGAGGTTGTTCATCCGAACGCCATCTACAACCAGCAGAATCCGGCTCGCTTCAAAGCCACGAACAACAGGACTTCCGCCGCCCATCTGACTTTTTTGAACGAAGACACCGGGCATAGAAGCCAGTGCATCGGCAGTGGTTTGGGGTTGAAGTTGTTTGATGCGGTTCGATGAAATGATGCTGATCTGTTGACTTACTTTCTTTTCAGGCTCAGGGTCCCGGCTGGCCGATATAACATATTGCTTCAGGTCGATGCTGCGAATGGTATCATTAGCAACCTGTGCAAATGAATAAATGGAAATGCAGGTAAGGCATGTAATTGCCAGAATGTTTTTTTCCATGTAAATGCAAATG
>JBKCFX010000097.1:0-6856 GCA_046303595.1 Bacteroidia bacterium | reverse complement strand
AACAATCGCATCATTTGCACCCCGAACGAACGTAAAATCACCTAATGGAGTAAGCCGTCGATTAAGCGCCGTAAAACGATGCATGAAGCCGGGAAAATGCTCGTATTCGTATGTAGTTTTCAGTTCTTCGACATTTGTAACGTATTGCAGAGCTGTTCGGCGAAACATCGATGTCATGATATTATCGAGTTGCAGCGAATTGGCACTCAGCGACAATTGCTCGAGATCCGACTTATAATTCACACTCCACAGGTTGCGGTGGGTTTTATCTGAATTCACAAACCAGCGAAATCCGGCTTTCACCTTAAAGCGCTCATCGTTGAGGCCATATGCCAACCAGCCGCGCAATTCAAGGCGGTTGCTAAAACTATTATCGGTAATCCCACCGAACTTAAATCGAACGCCTTCGATGCTGTTCCACGAACAAAAGGTGTAATACTGACCCATCTGAAATTCATCCCAACGCAAATACCCGGTTGCCAGCATCTGCACAAAATAGCGTGTGTTCACCAACAATGGCATATCAACTACAGAGTCGACCATGGCATAGATTCCCTGTTCCTTGCGGCTCAGCGTATCGAGGCGAAGGCTATCCCAAGCTGCAGCACTGAGTTCTTCTGCGCCTTTCGTAATCGTAATGTTATCGCCGGCTCGAAAAAGCGAATCGGGCAAATCGAGATTCAATCTAAAACGGTCGTATACCGTTGTTTTTCGACCAAAAAATCCAACCCCGTCGCCTTTTTCAAAGGGTGCAAAATCGCCCATCGATTCTTCCTTTTTCAGCATCCAGGTTTTGTTGTCAACATGCTGATATTCCTGCGTAACATGAAACGATTTGATGTAGTTTACATTGGCTTGTTCGTTAAAGCGGATGTTTACTTTACGCACGCCCCAGGTTTGATCGTCGATGTACAAATCGCCCGTAAATGTTAGGTCTTGTTTGCGTTTTGGAAGAAACAGCAATTTATAGCAGCGATGTTGGTCGATGTACACGCTGTCGATGAGGTAGTATTTGTAATACCGCAGAAAATTATCGGTAACCGGACTCACAAAACTGCGGTTGAAGATGAGCAAGAAATTATCGTAAATGTTGATGGTTTGATACATGTCGCCCAGAAACTGGGAGATGGACGCATTTTTCAATCCTGAAATTTGCGTACCGAGAATCACTTCCTGCTTGCGTTGTGGATTGCGGGTGTAATATACATCGGAGGTATTTTCGCTGATGGCAATGGGTAAAAAAACTTTTCCTTCTTCGGTGGTATCGGCGTAATTGAAAACGAAATCGACCGGTTTGAGCACCTTGCGTTTCGCCAATTTATCGCCGTAATTGTTCATATCGAACTGAATCTTGTTGTAAACGCGGTATTGATACGATTCGACTGCAGCCGGATTGTTTTTGTCTTTGTTGCGGACTACTTCACGCATAATGCGGTGTGCGGGATTTTCGCCCGGCTTGATTTCGACCACATTGAGCATGGTTTCGGCCGATTCGAGCTGAATCTTTAGATCGTTGGTTTTGTTGGGTTGAATCCTAATTTTTTGTGCTTTATAGCCAAGATACGAAACCAACAAGGTATCGATGGATTTGTGCACACTGAGATCGAAGTTTCCGTTGATATCGCTGTGAGTGCCGATCGTAGTGCCTTTGAACATCAAGTTTACAAAAGCGAGCGGTTCGGTTGTTTTTTTATCTGAAATAGTACCACGAACACGCGTAATCTGGGCAGAAAGACTGTTCGAAAACACAGCCATCATCAGCATCCAAATGAATCGTACTGATAAGAAGTGTGGACTGCATCTAACGTTCTGCCTCATTGCAAACAAATATACACGTTCACCCGAATTTTGCTTCTAACTGAGCAAAATGAAACAAAAAAGCCCAATCTCCTTTGGGGAAAAAGGGCCATAAAAATTGATGTGTAAAAAATTAGTGCTTCGCTTTTTCAGGATTTCTAACCATTTCGCGAATCCAATAAAACGTGAAAAAGGTTATCAATCCAATGAATAACAGATTTGTAGCATTGCCTACCATAGGCATCGCCTTAAAACTGTATGTAAAAAAGTCTCCGATGGCGTGAAACAACGATGTCATGTTTGAATAAATTTGCTGCGAAAATACAATTTTTCAGAAATCTCCAAAGGCGCAAACGTGTTTATTAGTTTCTTCCGTACATCGCACTTTATCAACCTTCTGATGCTGCCTTTGGTATTGTTGGTGATGTGGATTTTCATTTTGCCCAAAAACGAAATCGGCAATACTGAAAATGCTTTCCCGCTGTTTTTGTACACGTTACATGGTATTCGAAACTGGCGATGGCTGCAAATTGGCTTATCCTTGTTAATCGTCGTTTTACAGGCATTTTACCTAACTTCAGTTATTAACCGGCAAAGTGTATTGCGCGATTCGAGTAACCTGCCGGCATTGATGTACGTGGTTTTGATGAGTTGCTTCCCCGAACAGCTTTCGTTCAATCCGTTGCTGTTTGCGAATTTTTTCATCATCATATTTCTCGATCGCCTGTTCGATTTATACCATTCCGAATCGGCCGTTTTCCAAACCTTCGATGCGGGTCTGTTTATAGGTATTGCTTCCTTGTTTTACTGGCCCTGCCTGTTTTTATTTCCACTAATTTGGGCTTCGCTGGTGTTGCTGCGTCCGTTTAACCTCAAAGAATGGATCACCAGCCTGTTTGGTATTGGTTTTCCGTTTCTGGTGTTTGCCCTGTTTTTATTCTGGTTCGATTTATTTACCCCGACCAGTATTCGCGCAGTTTTCGAACCGCTGTATCGGGTGCAGTTTACCGCTGTATTCAACGAAACATATATCATCCTCTTCGCAATTTTGTTGTTTATTATACTCGCTTCTGTTTACACATTTTTCAAGGAATTCCGAACCTTTGCGAAGATTAAAACCCGTAAATTTCTCTTCCTCCTCGTTGCATTTTTCCTTTTCGCAGCACTGAGTTACATGGTTTCGGTAAAAACGACCATGGTAAGTCTTTCTTTCCTAGCGGTGCCGCTATCGGTATTGTTTTCGAATTATTTTGTTTCAATTAAAAGACAAATCTTTGCAGAAATCCTATTTATTTTGCTGCTCGCTGCAGTGGTTTACAATCAGGTATTGTTCTTTCTGCAATTCAATTCAATCTAAACATGAACGTTAAATTAAAAATCGGAGTGGTGGTTTTCCCGGGATCGAATTGCGATCAGGATATGGTCGATGCCCTCTCACGTTTTCCGAATACAGAAGTTTTTAAACTCTGGCACAAAAACACCACGCTGAATGATGCCGATTTGATTGTGCTGCCCGGAGGATTTTCGTACGGCGATTACCTGCGTTCGGGCGCCATTGCGCGTTTCTCGCCGGTAATGGAATCGGTGATACAGTTTGCCGCACAAGGCGGATATGTACTGGGCGTGTGCAACGGCTTTCAGATTTTGTGTGAATCGGGGTTGTTGCCCGGTGCATTGTTGCATAACGATTCGCATAAGTTCATTTGCGAAAATGTATTCCTTCGTGCGGTTAGCAAATCGGCTCCTATCACAGCTCCACTTGATTCAAATGAAGCGCTCCGCATTCCGATTGCACACGGTGAAGGGCGCTATTATACCGATGCTGTCGGACTTGAAGCGCTCAAAGCCAACGACCAGATTTTATTTCGCTATTGCACCGCTTCGGGCGATGCAGCCAATCCGAACGGAGCGCTCGAAGGCATTGCGGGAATTTGTAATTCAACAAAGAATGTTTTTGGTATGATGCCGCATCCCGAACGTGCCGCCGATGCCGTATTGGGCAATACCGACGGAAATAAAATACTTGGGGCACTCATCGACCATGTTCGCAGCAGCATTGCCGTGGTTTCTTAATTTCTTTCGCACAAAACACCATGAAAAAAGATAAAATCGTATTCGAACTCATTGGCGAAGAGTTAATCCGCCAAACCGAAGGCATTGAGCTTATTGCCTCCGAAAATTATGTAAGCAATCAGGTGATGAAAGCAGCCGGATCTGTGCTTACGAATAAATATGCCGAAGGACTTCCGGGCAAGCGTTATTACGGCGGTTGCCAGTGGGTAGATGAAATTGAAAACATTGCCATCAACCGCTTAAAAACTCTTTTCAATGCATCTTGGGCCAACGTGCAACCGCATTCTGGAGCCCAAGCCAATGCGGCTGTGATGCTCGCCTGCCTCAACCCGGGCGACAAAATTCTGGGCTTCGACCTCAGCCATGGCGGACATTTAACACACGGATCGCCGGTGAATTTTTCGGGAAAACTCTATCAACCATCATTTTATGGTGTAGAGAAAGAAACAGGCCTAATCGATTGGGATAAAGTTGAAGCCACCGCCAAGAAAGAGAAGCCAAAAATGATTATTTGTGGGGCATCTGCCTACAGCCGCGATTGGGATTACGCTCGTTTGCGTGCCATCGCCGATAAGCACAAGGCACTTTTGTTGGCCGATATTTCACATCCTGCCGGGCTCATCGCCAAAGGACTTTTGAACGATCCGCTCGAACACTGCCATATCGTTACATCAACCACACATAAAACCCTGCGCGGTCCGCGTGGTGGCATCATCATGATGGGCAAGGATTTCGAAAATCCATTCGGACATAAGACACCGAAAGGAGAAACAAAAATGATGTCGGCATTGCTCGATGCTGCTGTTTTTCCAGGCACACAAGGCGGTCCATTGGAGCACATCATCGCTGCAAAAGCCGTGGCATTTCACGAAGCCTTGACCGATGATTATATGGATTACATCATTCGTGTGCAGCAAAATGCACGGGTTATGGCCAAAGCATTCGTAAAGAAGGGATACAACATTATTTCGGGCGGTACCGACAATCACCTGATGCTCATCGACCTGCGTTCGAAAAACATCACCGGAAAAGAAGCCGAAATCGCGCTTGGGAAAGCTGATATTACGGTGAATAAAAACATGGTGCCGTTCGACGATAAATCGCCATTCACCACCTCCGGAATACGCGTTGGAACTGCAGCGATTACAACGCGCGGAATCACTGAAAAAGAAATTCCGCAGATTGTAAACTGGATCGATAAAGCCATCAGCAATGCCGCGAACGACAAGAAATTGGCTGGCATTAGCAAAGAAGTGCACGAATTGATGGGAACGTATCCATTATTCGCATAAATTCACCTAAAATTCTTTCGTTATGATTCGCGCCAACGATCCAAATCTGAAAAGCTGGGTTCCTGTTAAAGAAGACTCCGATTTCCCGATTCAAAATCTGCCCTTGGGCGTGATTAAGCGCAATGGAACGCATCGCGTGGCGTCGCGTATTGGCGAATATGCAGTTGATCTGGCCGAGCTAAATCGGAACGGACTGTTGGGTGTAGATTACATCGACAGCATTTTCGAAAACGAATACATCAACGATTGCATCGGGCTTGGACGCGAGATGATGCGTGAATTGCGCAACCGCATTAGCCGACTGCTCGACGATAAACACACCGAATTAAAATCAGATCCCGAACTGCGCAGCCAATGCATCGTTCCCATTGAGGATGTGGAAGTTTGCATGCCGGTGAAAATCGGAAATTACACCGATTTCTATTCGAGCAAAGAACACGCAACGAATGTGGGCAGTATGTTCCGCGATCCGGCAAATGCATTGCTGCCCAACTGGAAACACATTCCAATTGGCTACCACGGCCGCGCATCGTCGATTGTGTTAAGCGGAACGCCGGTGATTCGTCCCAATGGACAAACCAAGGCAGCCGATCAGGATGCACCGGAATTTGGTCCGAGCAAGCAGCTCGACTTCGAACTCGAGATGGCATTTGTTACCTGCAAATCGAACGAATTGGGAACGCCCATTCCGATGGAAGAAGCAGAAGACTATATCTTCGGAATGGTCTTGTTCAACGACTGGAGTGCGCGCGATATGCAGAGTTGGGAATACGTTCCGCTCGGACCATTTTTGGCCAAGAACTTCGCTTCATCGATTTCGGCCTGGGTGGTAAACATGGATGCATTGGAACCCTTCCGCACCGAAGGCCCTGTGCAAGATCCGGCTCCCCTGCCCTACCTGAAATTTGAAGGGAAAAAGAATTATGCAATTGAACTTGAAGTGCATTTGGAAACTACGCGCTTCAATCCGGTGAAGATTTCTCATTCGAATTTCAAATACATGTATTGGAACATGTGCCAGCAATTGGTGCACCATGCATCGAACGGCTGCAACATTCAGGTGGGCGATATGTATGCATCGGGTACCATTAGCGGACCAGAGAAATCGAGCTACGGATCGATGCTCGAATTAACCTGGCGCGGGACCGAGCCGCTTCATTTGCTGAACAACACCGAGCGCAAATTCATAAACGATCACGACACGGTGATTATGAAAGCGTATGCGCGTAACGAAAATGTGCGGATTGGTTTTGGAGAGGTAAGAACTACAATTGAGCCGGCCGTAGTTACAAAACACTAAAAACAATACCCCATGCTCAATCCCAACCACGGAAAGGCAAAGCCATCATCGATCCAATCGTCGGGGTCAATCAATTCAAAAAAAGGAGTAACTGTAAAACGGAATAAAAAACCTTGATCGTTGGCATAACGATACCCGATAATTGGATTCGCCAATACGAAGGTTGAATTACCAGCCAGAAAAAGATCGAACGCGTAGGTTCGTATGGCATTAAAGCCGATTTCCAATTTACTGGATTTAGAACCCAAGCACATATTTAGTCGCCCCTGAAAAAGTCTTATATTCTTATTTATCAACAATTTACTACTGATAAATACTTCTTAAAACTCCCAAAGAAATTGTAATTTAGAGCAAAAACAGGGAGAAAGTATTATCCTATGCTCAGCAAACAATC
>JBKCFX010000096.1:0-4327 GCA_046303595.1 Bacteroidia bacterium | reverse complement strand
GGCTTATACGACAATGCCAATACAGCCGGCCTTCAGCGTGGCGACTCGGTTGAGGTAACCGGAATTTTATATGAATTTTCGGGGCTTCTAGAAATCAGTCCCATTACATCGGTTACACTAATTAGCAACGGAAACAATCTTCCCAACCCGCAAACCACCACAATTTCGGCATTGGGCGAATCGCTCGAGGGCGAATTGGTTAAAATAAATAACGTGTCGTTTGCGAATGCCGGTGCTACGTTTTCGGGCAATCAATCGTATGGATTTACTTCAGGGGTGCAACAAGCAACCATTTATGTGCGAACCGGTTCGCCCCTCATTGGGCAGCTTATTCCCTTTGGAGCGATAAACCTCACAGGTGTTTGTTCGCAGTTTAATTCCATTTATCAGGTGCTGGCGCGCGATACAGCCGACTTTGAATTACAGCCAGGTATCAATATTATCTCGTCGATTGGTATCAATAACATCACCCAAACCAGTGCAGATTTATCGTGGCTTACCAATGTAGATGGTACTACTGAAGTTGCCTATGGACTTACCCCCGCACTCGAATTGGGTTTAATCAGTGCGCCTACACCAGTAAGCAATCATACGTTTACGCTAAGTAACCTGCTACCCGGTCAGGTGTATTATTTTCAGGTGTTTTCGTTTGGAAATGGAACATTGGCCACCGGACCCATCATGGTGTTTGGAACCGTTTCCAATTCATCGGGCACCATCAAAGCGTATTTCAATCATCCGCTGGATACTACCGATGCACCTCAATTTGCCGATCATTTTTTGAACGAAAGCATCGACGATACGCTCGTTGCATACCTCGATCGTGCCACCGAAAGCATCGATTTTACCATGTACGATTTTATTGGAGATAGCATTTCGGATGTAGTGTCAGCGCTCAATGCAGCTTACGAGCGTGGTGTGGATGTGCGCATTATTACCGATGGCAATTACGAAGCAGAAAATGTGGTGCTGGCTAACGTAAATCCGGCCATTCGTCGCATTACCAGCCCTACTACCGACGATTATACCATTATGCACAATAAATTTATCGTTATTGATGCCCATGCAGCAGATGCTAACACGCCCCTTGTTTGGACGGGAAGCACGAATTTAAGCGGCCGCCAAGTAAACCGCGATCCCAATAATGTGATTGTCATTCAAGATCAAACCCTAGCGCGCACCTACACGCTCGAGTTCAACGAAATGTGGGGCAGCACCGGTTTAGAACCCGATACCAACGCTTCGAAATTTGGCTCTTTTAAAACAGACAATACTCCGCACGAGTTTCGTATTGGAGGCAAGCGTGTGGAGTGTTATTTCAGTCCGAGCGACAATACTAACCAACGCATTCTTTCGGCCATTGAAAGTGCAAATGACAGCCTCCATTTTGCTACCATGCTCATTACGCGCTTCGATATTTTGAACGCACTTACTGCGGCCATCGACAGTGGAGTAGTGGTGAAGGGCATCATCAACAGCGATACCAGCACCACCATTTACGACGATTTGAGTTTGGCCATGGGAGCGAACTTAACCGTGAATCCGGTAACATCCGAAATTATGCACCACAAATTTATGCTGGCCGATGTAGGAACAGAATCGGATCCGCAGGTGTTAACCGGATCGCACAATTGGTCGACCAATGCCACCACACGTAACGATGAGAATACGCTGATTGTGCACGATGCCGAGTTGGCCGAAATTTACTACCGCGCTTGGAAGGGAATTTTCTTGGAGCCTGAAGTGCAGGATACAAGCGATACAACGTCCGCCTCAATTAATCGCATAATCTATGCAGTTAATCACCAGATTCACCCAAATGTGGCGGCCGATTTGAATGAAATTAAAATCTGTCCGGGGAAAACAACACATGCCTTGTGCATGTTGCTAAGTTCCAATGGCACCATAATAGAGAAAAAACATATCCGACTTGTTGAGAAGAATCTGGTTAATCCGTTTGATGGAACATTACCATCAGGAATTTATCGGATTGCAATTTTCGATAATGATAATTTGGAAGTGCACACGGTGGTCATTGCTCGATAATTCAATCAATCAGATTGTTTACCTGTATTTTATTACTGATAAATTTCTGGAGTCGGAAACCAAATTAAAAACTCCCACGTACCTCAAATGTTAATTCCAATTTAACATTCGAACGGTTTATATATCCTACCTTTGCACCCAAAATTTTGCGACTTAATTTTTTAAAACCAATTTCCTAACCATGAAAAAACTGAATTACTCCATTTCAGTATCCGTTTTCCTGCTGACAATTTTATTTAGTCAGGGATTTTTTAATGCCTTATCTGGCCAAACTGTAGTAACATTTACAGAAACCATGGGAACTGTTGCTGCAACAACCACCATTGCGGCGCATGAAACTGCTAATGGTTTCGACAACGATGCATTTACCATGTCTAGTGGTGGTGCTACCAATCCCGGCGATTTGCGCAACACTTCTTTTTCAGGTGGTTACACAGGGGCTTCGGGTGGTGCCAATGTTTTCTTGACTTCTACATCGGGTGTTTATGGTTTTGGTATCGCAGATATAGTTACCACTGGTCTTACAGGTCTTCAACTTCAGTTTGGCTATAGAAAGGAATCTGGTACTGTTTTACCTACTTTAGCATTGGAATATTCTGTTGATGGAACAACTTGGGTTGCTGTATCATACACTTTTTCTCAAGCTGCTAATGCTGCAACAGGTTGGTATCAAAGTCCGGTAATTAATCTTCCAGTTGCATGCGAAAACCAACCAAATCTTCGATTACGTTGGGTTAAAAGCGGTACCGCTTCTACACGATTAGATGATATTGTACTTCGTAATTTTTCAGCTTCACCGTCTCTCTCGCTTACAACTACAGCCATGCCTGCTAAGTTTTATTCGAATGCAGGATTTGCTTCTGATGTGTATTCTTTTCAAGTTTCAGGAATAAATTTAGGTGTAAATACGGTAGGTGTTGGTGCGGTTTCTGGATTTGAGTATTCAACCAACGCCGTGGGACCATTTTCGGGATCGCTAACCCTCAGCCCAACTGCAGGAAGTGTTTCTGCAACAGTATATGTTCGCATGGCGAGTGGAGTTGCCGGTACAGTAAGTGGAACCTGTGCGGTGACGAGCTCGGGTGCTACTACGCAAAATGTAAATCTAACGGGTCAGCGTTATGCCGCAGGTGCTGCATTTACGGCTAACAATCTGGTTATTTTGCGTGTTGGAGAAACGGGCGTAACCGTTCCTGCCAATGCTGCTGCGCCTGCATTTTTAGATGAAATTACCACAACAGGATCTGCTGTACAAAGTTTACCGCTGCGCTACACTGTTGATGGATTAAATCGCAGAATGGTGGTTTCTTCAACTTCTACAACAGAGGGAGTTTTAAATTTATCGCCTGATGGTCAATTACTCACATTTACTGGATACGATGCACCCGTATTTACAGCTGCAGTTAATACCTCACCAGCGGCAACCAATAACCGAATTGTTGGATTGGTAGGGCAGAATGGTTTATTGAGTTCTACTACGCGTATTAATGACGGTTACGATGCGAACTCTTGTCGAAGTGCGGTAACCCTTGATGGGAATGGTTTCTGGGTTTCGGGTGCCGGAACAGGCGGAGGGACAAGGTATGTAACGCTGGGTAACACAGGCACATCAACATTGGTAAGTGGAACTCCTGCTAATACGCGCGTCGTAAATATATCGAACAATAATTTATATGTATCTGCTTCAAGTGGTGCCAATATTGGAATCAATCAGGTTGGTGCATCTGGATTGCCAACTACAACCGGTAACACAACAACATTGATTTCAACCATTGCAGGTGTAACCGATGCATATGGATTTGTATTCCTTGATCGTAGCGCATCTATTCCAGGAAATGATGTGGTGTATATTGCAAACAACAGCGGAGGATTGTTGAAGTTTTATTTTGATGGTACAAACTGGAATGCAGCAGGAAGTGTTACATCAACTTCAATCATAGGCATTACCGCAAAAGTAGTGAGTGGAAATGTTGAAATTTATTGTGTTGGAAATGCCGGAACTACGCTTTATAAGATAACAGATACTGGAGCATACAACGCAGCATTAACAGGATCGCTTACCAGTATTTACACTGCGGCACCCGGAACCACTTTAAGAGGTGTTTCGTTTACCCCGGTATTTATTCCACCACCAGATGTTGCACACACTTTTACTACACCGGGAGCAGCCACAGCAGCGCAAGGCGTAGTTGACGCTCCGCTTTATCGTGTTCAACTTGATGTAAGCACAAGTGCTGCAACTCTTACAGGTGCAACGTTTACAACTGCTGGTAGTTATACC
>JBKCFX010000095.1:0-2413 GCA_046303595.1 Bacteroidia bacterium | reverse complement strand
ACTTAACGATGCAGCCGAGCACGAATTGGAGAATAGCATATGTATTCCATGTTGGGAATGGAATGCCGCCAATACCAAGCATGCAGCACCTGAGCGGCGCGAAACAAAAGTTGCCCAGAAAAAGCCTGCAAAGCAAAGTGCTGGCAAAAGTGTGCAATGCTCGGGTCGAACCAAGAGCGGGACACGATGTAAACGAACAACAACCAGTTCGAGCGGTAAGTGCTATCAGCACGAGTAATACAATTACTTGAGAAGAGATATAGTTATAGCTATAATTGAATCTCAACAGATAATCTGCGAATTAAATCCCGTATCCGTTTTAAACAAGTGTACTTTATTGGGCTTGCTTTTATAAACGTAGACACCCTGTAACTGCTTCTGCGTGTATCTGTTTCAATAATTGTAAAAAGTAGTCCGACGTTTATCATCGTTGGTTTTTGGGCTTAGTCGTATGTAAACGTTTATAAACGTTTACATACGACTAAGGCTTGGGAGTTTTGTAGCTTCGCCCTATGGGTAGGGGGGATAGGATTCCTACAAAATCAATCGATTTGTGTCAATACAAATTTGTCAACAAACTGTGTTGATTTACTTTTCGCACAAAATAGAACATGCCGCAAAAGCCCTAATTTGATTGAATTTAATTCCCCTATTTCAAGAACAATTTAATTAGAAAGATCACAAAATTGAATGGATTATGCCGATATCGTTTTATTGAGGCTCATAGAATACTCATTGTCTTGAAAATTTTGATTAACATACAGCTTCAATTTTGGGATTGATAATTTTTACTCTCCTTTCATATTCAGATGCATTGTCGATTTATTGTTCCATATGCGATTTTTCTAATCATAAATTTAGATGCACCTTTTTATAATTCTATTTCTCTTTTTTTGAGTGTATACCACCGAATGGTATTGTTTTGTAGTTTCGATTATGCTCTCTTTTTTTAATATAAGACAATTATTGTCATGTATCACATTCTTTTTTTGTCAGTTATCTTCTCACTGTCAAAATTATCCTGATTCTATACAGGCCTTACAGCAACAGGAGACAGATTTAAACAATCAATTAACCAAACTTCATGGTGAAATCGAAAAACAGAAATTAGCCTTTTGGAGCAATCGCTTAAAAAGTATTGCCTTGCCTGCGCAAGCTTCCAATGAAACGATCGTTCATCATTCGCTCTTCAGTTTAGTATATAGCGAAAAGCACGAGCAGGCCAAATGGGTTGCGCATGTTATTACCCCCGAGGTTCGTACAGGGATTGCAGGAAGAAGCAACGATTTTCGTCCCGATTCACTTGTAGAATCAGGAACATGTTCAGACCGCGATTACTTCGTGCGCGACACGCTCGAGAATGGATCTATAAAATATGACGGCTTTGGATTCGACAGAGGACATCTCGCTCCCTCTGCCGATTTTAGATGGTCGTCGATGGCCTTATCCGAAAGTTTCTATTATTCCAATATGTCGCCTCAACGAGCCGAGTTTAATCGCGACTCGTGGGCAAAACTCGAGGATCGATTCCGTTCCTATGTCGAACGCAATCAATCGGCCCTGTTTGTAGTTACGGGGCCACTTTTGCGCGATGGGCTTCCTTGTATTGAGCGCGCAGTTTCAAAACCCAGTATTCCAACATATTTCTACAAAATTTTGTACGACGAAAAACAGGCCTACATGACGGCTTTTTTGATGCCGAATAAACGTTGCGATTTTGCATTTGATTCGTATGCCGTGTCTGTCGACAGTCTCGAACAGCTAACCGGAATCGACTTTTTTCCCTCGCTTCCCGATTCGCTAGAAATCAGATTAGAGAAAACCAATGATCCCGCTCCATTGCTCACCTTGAAGGAACAGCAGGATGTTAAACCGCTGGATCCGACACAACTCGGACGCAACGAATTCAATACCATTCAGGCTAAATTGTATTCGGGTAAGAACGAAAACATATCCGTGTGCGGTACTGTTGTTAGCACAAAAAGATCAGCAAAGGGAAATGTATTTCTTAACCTCGATAAGGCCTTTCCAAACCAGATTTTTACTGTCTGTATTTTCAAAAATAACCTCGTTAATTTCTCTTATTTGCCCGACGAAGAATTGCTTGGCCAGGTTATTTGTGTAGAGGGCAAGGTGGGCGACTTCAATGGAACGCCATCTTTAAATGTATCGAATGAAAAATTAATTCGAATTATAAGGGGCGAACAATAAATTGTAATAGCGCATGCCAATAATTCAAACGGTAAAATTCGGTCTCCGATTATTTTGTTTATCATACCCGTCCAAAACGTTTTCTGTCTGAAAATAGTTTCCCGATTTGGTGCGGAATTCCGCATCAAAAATAGCAGTTTTAAAAATTAATCCCCCCTTGTTTTAGAAAAGGGAAAGCTGTAATTCCAATTTATCGATTTCG
>JBKCFX010000094.1:0-4522 GCA_046303595.1 Bacteroidia bacterium | reverse complement strand
GTTCTTCGGGTGTTGCAGGATGTTCAACAACACCGCCTTCTTTCACCGAATTGATGATTTTAAAGATTGAAAACAAGGCAAAAGCAACAATGATGAAGGTAATGATGGACTGAATGAATTTTCCATACGCAATCGATGCTTCACCAACCTTGATGGAAAGTCCGCTGAAATCGATACCGCCCGAAACCACGCCAATAATTGGCATCAGGATATCGGCTACAAGCGAATTTACAATAGCGCCAAACGCGCCGCCAATGATTACACCGACTGCAAGTCCAATTACGTTACCGCGCATTGCGAAGGCGCGAAAATCTTTTAAAATGCCCATAGAAATGTGTTTAAGTTTGGTTTCAAAAATAATCAACAATCAATTGGTTCAACAGGTTGCGTTAATGAAATTTACGGACGTTTTTTTCTTCACATTGAAGTTCATACCTTTGCGCCCCAATCTTAAGAATCATGGCAACTACACAAGACGTTTCGGTAGGTACATTCATTCGTTTCAACGGCGAACTTTGCGTAATTACCGAATGGCAGCACC
Organism: Bacteroidia bacterium; assembly: GCA_046303595.1. Taxonomy (GTDB): domain Bacteria; phylum Bacteroidota; class Bacteroidia; order M30B66; family M30B66; genus CAMCXT01. The sequence continues at coordinate 3,981 of JBKCFX010000094.1, read as the reverse complement.
GCACACCGGGAAACCTACGCGCTTTTTATCAGGCGAAAATGCGCAATGTTAAAAACGGAAAATCGGCCGAAAACCGCTTTCGCTCAGGCGAGGAAGTTGAAATTGTGCGGGTCGAAATGCGTCCGTTGATGTTCAGTTACAAAGAAGGCAATATGTTGGTTTGTATGGACAATGAGACTTACGAGCAAATTTACATCGACGAGGTTCTGTTTGGAGATGGTGTGAAATTCATGAAAGAATCGATGGAAATCTATGCGGCATTCGAAGGCGATAACGTAATTTATGCCGAACCGCCTAAGCAAGTAGAGCTTGAAGTAACCTACACCGAACCGGGTGTAAAAGGCGATACGGCAACTAAAACGTTAAAGCCTGCAACTGTCGAAACCGGGGCTACGGTAAACATTCCATTGTTTATCGATATCGGAGAGAAAATCAAAATTGATACGCGCACGGGCGAATACCTAGAGCGCGTTAAATAATAGGTTTGTTATAATTGAATGTAAACCCGGGGGAATCATCTCATCCGGGTTTATTTTTTTGTGGGATGGATATTTTTTAGTTTTAGTGAATGACCGAAGTTCAATTTTTGCATCCTGCATTTGGCTGCACCATACGACTACTGCCCGAAAAAGCAGTGTTTATGGAAAAAGGTCAAACACTTATTATTGCCGATCCGCACTTTGGAAAATCTGCAACCTTTCGCAAGGGAGGCATCCCAATTCCGGATGGCGTTTTGAAAACCGACCTGAGCCGCTTATCCGAAGTTTTGAAACGGACTAATGCAAAAGAATTACTTGTTTTGGGCGATTTTTTTCACAGCGATGTGAATTCGGAATGGGACGAATTTCTGCAATGGAAGCAAAATCATGCGGATGTAGAATTTAAAATCGTTCCCGGCAATCACGACAAAGCAATGCTTCCGTTCATTCAAAAAGCCGGTATGTTGGTCGATGAATCAATCCAATTCGGGGCATTAACGATGCGGCATGCACCAAGCGAAGCATTGGATGAACCTTGTCTGTGCGGACATATTCACCCGGGCATAACCTTGCGCGGAAAAGCACGTCAGGCAATGCGTTTACCGGCTTTTGTACTGCTCGAAAACACATTGATTTTACCTGCGTTTGGTTCATTCACCGGATTTGAAGACATGTGTAAATCGAATTACAAGCGTGCGTGGGTTGTGCAGGGCGAACATGTTTGGAATACGAAATAGCTTGGCATGAATCTTCATAATTAAGCACAAACAGTAATTTTTTCAACCATGTTAATTGCTATTTTTACCTTTGTTCGGATAAATTATTAATCCATATGCGTGCGCTCAAGATTTTATTTTGTTTGCTGATAATCGCGTTGCCAAACACCTCATTTTCGCAGACTGAGTTTGGCGAAACCTTCGGAAGCAGATTGTATGTTGGTGGGAATTTCGGCCTTGGATTCGGAACGTTTACATCAATCGATATCTCTCCGCTGGCTGGATACAACTTCAACCGTGTATTTTCGGCCGGTATCGGAGGAACTTACATGTATTACCAATACAGGTTGGGAAATACTTCCGAACGAGCGTCTTTCTATGGCGCACGCGTTTTTGCCCGCGCTGTCCCTTTGCCCGAAATTTTACCCAATATTTTCCTACACGGCGAATACGAAAGCATTAATAACGAACGTTGGGTCGAAGGCCCTATAGGCAATTTTGAATTCAAACGCACCTGGACGCCGGCCGTTCCCATCGGACTTGGACTCCGGCAGCCGGCAGGGGAAAATTCCTTCTTCACCATCATGGTGCTTTGGAATATGCTTGATGATGGCACACAGGCCAGTAGTGTGTATGGTGGGCCGCTGATTTACCGCGTGGGGCTAATTATTGGTCTTTATTAATTTGTACTGTCCGGAAAATGGAACAAGGTGTTACGTTGTTTGCGGATATTATCCTTCCGCTTGCCATCCCTACACCCTACACATACAGAGTTCCTCGCGAATTTGAAAAAAATATCGGCCTACTTCAGCGCGTTGTGGTTCCGCTCGGCAAGAAAAAACGCTATGCCGCACTGGTAATCCGCATTCACTCCAATGCACCCGAAGGACGCGAAGCTCGATATATTGAGGACATTCTCGATTTCGAGCCTTTGTTCGACGAACGCCTTCTGCAGTTCTGGGATTGGATTGCTGCATATTACATGTGTAGCCAAGGCGAAGTTATGCAGGCCGCACTTCCGGCATATCTCAAACTTTCGAGCGAAACCATTGTGCGTTACACCGAACCCGGTACCGATTTCGATTTCAGTACCATTAGCGATCGCGAAGCAAAAATTCTCGAAGCACTACAAAAAAACGGAGAGCTTGATCTCGAAGATGTAGCATCTGTAGCGGGTATAAAAACCATTTTTCCGCTGCTCCAGTCTATGGCCGAAAAGAAGTTGATTGTTGCCGGCGAAGAAATGCGCGAACTTTTTAAACCCAAGACTGAAGCGTATGTGGCGTTTTGCGACGCATATCGTTCCGAAGAAGCTTTAAGCAGGCTTATCGATAACCTTCGTCGCGCTCCGCGGCAGCAGGAAATTATTCTTGCAATGCTGCAAACCGAAAAAGGGTATAACGAAAAACTCGATGCCGTGGCAAAAAAAGAACTGGCAGCGCGGGTCGAATCGAGTCAGAATGCCATTCAGCAGCTTGTAAAAAAAGATATTTTGTGGATAGAGCATCGTCCGGTTAGTCGCCTCAGTGGAGCTGACGCAAATGATGAAGAGCCCCAATTAAGTGAAGCCCAACGTGGGGCATACGATACCATTATGGATGGTTTTGCGGAGAACAAACCGGTTTTGCTGCATGGATTAACGGGTAGTGGCAAGACTGAAATATACATTCGATTGATGCGTGAAGCAATGGAACGCGGCGAACAGGTGCTTTATCTATTGCCGGAAATTGCGCTTACAGCACAAATCATCAATCGCCTGCGCAAGCAATTTGGGCGACAGGTGCAGGTGTATCATTCAAAATTTAGCGAGAACGAGCGCATGGAAGTTTGGAATGCGGCCAGCAAAGAGGAAGCATCCATTGTAATCGGTGCGCGCTCGGCTTTGTTTCTGCCATTCAACCGTCTGGGATTAATTATTGTCGACGAAGAACACGATCCATCCTACAAGCAGCACGATCCGGCTCCACGGTATCAGGCACGCGATGCCGCAATTGTTAGAGCTAAAATTCATGGCTGCCCGGTTTTACTCGGAAGCGCCACGCCTTCGGTAGAGTCCTATTTTCATGCTAAAAGCGGAAAATATCAACTTGTTACGTTAAAGGAACGTTTCGGAGGGGCGGTATTGCCCGATGTGGTAATCGCCGATTTAAAGGAAGATACCCGCAAACGGCGTATGGAAGGCATTTTCAGCAAAACCCTGATTCAGGAGCTCGAGAAAACAAAGGCTGCCGGCAAACAGAGCATTCTTTTTAAGAACCGTCGGGGTTTTGCGCCCATGCTCGAATGCTACAGCTGTAAATGGGTTCCGAATTGCGTATCGTGCGATATCAGTCTTACTTACCACAAAGCTGTTCATCAGCTCAAATGCCATTATTGCGGGTACACACTGAATGTGCCCGGCCAATGCGCCGATTGCAAATCGACCGACATGCGTATGAAAGGCTTTGGTACTGAAAAAATTGAAGAAGAACTTGGGGCTATTTTACCCAATTTGCAAGTGGCAAGGATGGATCTCGACACCACGCGTTCGAAATACGCACACCATAAGTTAATCGAAGATTTTGAGGAAAAACGCATTGACGCGCTGGTTGGAACGCAAATGGTGAGCAAAGGACTCGATTTTGGGGATGTGCATCTTGTTGCTGTGCTTAACGCCGATGCAATGATTCATTATCCCGATTTCAGGGCACACGAACGAAGTTTTCAGTTGCTAACGCAAGTAGCGGGTCGTGCCGGAAGACGCAAGGAGCCCGGTCTCGCGCTAATTCAAACCTGGGATCCCGAAC
>JBKCFX010000093.1:0-2009 GCA_046303595.1 Bacteroidia bacterium | reverse complement strand
CAATAGCCCAGGATTTCAATCCTGGGATAAAAATAAAATCCCCGTAACCATAGCACCGGATCTCTTTTTATTTCAGAAAATCGCTACTGCTTTTTACTTCCTAAAAAATACAATCCGAGCAATACGCACTTTTCGTAATTTTCCGCCTCAAACCTATACACGATGAGGTGCGCATTTTTACTTTGGTTTTTCCTGATATTCTTCACACCGTTCCTGCATGCAGGCAATGCGCCACAAGGCTTCATTCCCAACAAAGGTCAATGGCCCAATGCTGTTCGCTATGCCATGGATGTGCAATCGGGCAAGGTGTTCTTAGAGTCTGATGCCATAACGTATGTCTTTTACGACGGCAAAGCACTTGAACGACTACACGGCCACCAACACAAAAAAGACAACCATCAATCCGAAAGCATTGCGCACCATGCCTTGAGAATGAAGTTGCTCAACGCCTCTTCGGCTGCACTGCAAGCCGCTGATGCGGGAAAAACCACCTACAACTATTACCTGGGCAATAAACGAAAAAACTGGGCAAGCGGACTTAAGGCCCATCAATCGGTACACTACACCGAAATTTTTCCGTCGACCGATTTAAAGGTTTACACCCACGAACAGGGCATGAAGTACGATTTTATTCTACGGCCCGGAGCAAATCCGAATGCGATTAAATGGATATACGAAGGTGCCGAATCGGCTCGTATAAAATCCGGTACGCTGGTTATCGGAACAAGCCTGGGCGAATTGGTCGAGCTGGCTCCTGTAGCTTGGCAGGAAACACCAAACGGTCGCGTTGCAATTGATTGCAGATTTACATTAAACAAAGGAATCGCGGGATTCGAACTTGGCCACTATGATTACACACTGCCGCTCATTATCGATCCGCAAATTGTATTTGCCACGTACTCGGGTTCGTTTTCAGACAACTGGGGATTTACAGCCACCTACGATCTGGCGGGCAATGGATATTCGGGAGGAATTGTTTTCGGTGTCGATTTTCCGGTCTCAACAGGTGCTTACCAAGTTCAGTTTGGCGGTGGCCAGCTCGATATCGGTATTCTGAAATACTCGCCCGATGGTACACAGGGCCTGTATGTTACATTCATCGGAGGCTCCGACATGGAACTACCGCACAGCCTCATTGCAAACGAATACGGCGAATTAATCATTTTCGGCACGACGGGTTCTTCCAATTTTCCGGTAACGGCAGGTGCTTATAAAACCGATTTTACAGGCGGGCCTCCAACCACATTTGAGAACGGGTTTATTTCGGTAGCCAACGGAACCGATATTTTTGTTTCGCGGCTTTCGGCCGATGGCTCTGCATTGCTGGCCTCAACGTTTGCAGGTGGAAGCGGCAACGATGGTTTTAACAGTGCGTTTGATCTCGTTTTCAATTATGCCGATGAAATCCGCGGTTCGGTTTGGGTCGATGAGGATAACAACATCCTCGTTGGAACAAGTACGTCAAGCACTGATATTCCGACCGGAACCAGCTTTCAGCCTGCGTTCGCCGGTGGATCTCAAGACGGCGTTATTTTTAAATTCAACGAAAACCTCAACCAATTGCTTTGGGCCAGTTATCTCGGCGGCACTGGCGACGATGGGATTTTTTATCTGCATGTCGATAATGCCCGTCAAATCGTTGTTACAGGCGGAACCACAAGTACAAACTTCCCAATGGGCAACAACGCATTTGAGATAAATTACCAGGGCCAAACAGACGGCTTTGTTACGCGCATCGATTCTTCCGGACAATCTTTGATTGGATCAACCTATATCGGAAGTAGTCTTTACGACCAATCGTATATTTCGGGATCCGATAAAGACAACAACGTCTATCTATTTGGGCAAACCAATGCACCCGGAAATGAGTTCATCCAAAATTCGCCACTTGCTGTAACCGGAGGCAATCAATTCATCACCAAACTCGATCCACTCTTACAAAACAGAATCTGGTCTACCACCTTTGGCAATGCAACAGGGCAGCCCGACATTTCACCAACAGCTCTGCT
>JBKCFX010000092.1:0-5610 GCA_046303595.1 Bacteroidia bacterium | reverse complement strand
CCAATATAATCGACGACGATGCCGAGTTTATTCCGCTCATGACCTCCGAAGACGAGGAGCAGATGAACATGGAGCACATTCCCGATGAACTGCCAATTCTACCGCTGCGTAACACCGTACTTTTCCCGGGTGTGGTAATTCCCATTACTGTTGGGCGCGATAAATCCATCAAGCTGATCAAGGACGCCAACAAAAAAGACCGCATCATTGGCGTGGTTTCGCAAAAGGATGTGAATGTTGATGATCCCGGTGCCAACGACCTGAATGAAATTGGTACGGTGGCCATGATTATCAAAATGTTAAGGATGCCCGATGGCAACACTACCGTAATCATTCAAGGCAAGCGTCGCTTTAAAATCGAAGAAATTACGCGCGAAGAGCCCTATATCCGGGCACGTATTTCGGCATTTGAAGAAAAACGTCCGAAAAACACCGACAAGGAGTTTGCGGCACTCGTTTCGTCGTTAAAAGATACATCGCTCCAAATCATCAAGCAATCGCCGAACATTCCATCTGAAGCGGCATTTGCAATAAAAAACATCGAAAGCCCATCCTTTCTCATCAACTTCATTTCATCGAACATGAATGCCGAGGTTGATGTGAAGCAAAAAATGCTCGAAGTGGCCGATCTGAAGCAACGTGCCGAAATGGTGCTGCATCATATCACCAACGAATTGCAGATGTTGGAACTGAAGAATCAGATTCAGACCAAGGTAAAGATCGATATCGACCAGCAGCAGCGCGAGTATTTCCTGCATCAGCAATTAAAGACCATTCAGGAAGAGTTGGGCGGAAACGTGTTCGAAGAGGAAGTGCATGAACTGCGTAACAAGGCAGAGGCGAAACAATGGAACGAAACGGTTAAGAAGCATTTTGCCAAGGAAATAGACAAGCTGCAACGCATGAATCCGAATGCCGCCGAATACTCGGTGCAGCGCAATTACCTCGATTTGCTCATAGAGCTCCCGTGGAACGAATTTACAACCGACAATTTCGATCTGCAGAAGGCGCGCAAAATTCTCGACAAAGACCATTACGGCATGGAGAAGGTGAAAGAACGCATACTCGAATACTTGGCTGTGCTCAAACTGAAAGGCAATATGCGTTCGCCCATTTTGTGTTTTTACGGTCCGCCGGGCGTGGGAAAAACTTCGCTAGGCAAATCCATAGCAAAATCGTTAGGGCGCGAATATGTGCGCATGTCGCTGGGTGGAGTGCGCGATGAAGCCGAAATTCGTGGGCACCGCAAAACCTATATCGGAGCAATGCCCGGACGAATCATTCAGAACTTGCGTAAGGCCAAATCGGCCAACCCGGTTTTTGTACTCGACGAAATCGATAAGGTAGGCCGCGATTCGCACGGCGATCCATCATCGGCATTGTTGGAAGTGCTCGATCCGGAGCAAAACAGCACGTTTTACGACAATTATGTGGAGCAGGATTTCGACTTGAGCCGCGCCATGTTTATCGCAACCGCCAATTCGCTGAGCACGATTCAGCCGGCATTGCTCGACCGCATGGAGTTGATCGAAGTTTCGGGATACACGCTCGAAGAAAAAATTGAAATTGCTCGGCAGCATCTCATTCCAAAACAAATTGAGGAGCATGGCCTCACCAAGGCGCAGTTCAAAATGAGTAAAAAGGCAATTCAGAAACTCGTCGATGAACACACCCGCGAATCGGGCGTTCGCTCGCTCGAAAAACGAATTGCCAAAGTGGTGCGTTCGGTGGCCAAATCGATTGCGATGGAAGAACCCATACCGGCATCGATTGAAGAGAAAGATATTGCCCGAATTATGGGGCCGGCCCGCTACCTGAGCGACAAATATGAGAACAACGAAACGGCAGGTGTAGTTACCGGATTGGCATGGACCTCGGTGGGTGGCGAGATTTTATTCATCGAAACACTGGTAAGCAAAGGCAACGGAAAGTTATCGCTTACCGGGAATTTAGGAACGGTGATGAAGGAAAGTGCGCAAATTGCACTCGAATTCCTGAAAGCACACGGCGAGACCTTGCTTAAATTGGATGCGCAGGTGTTTAATCATTACAATGTGCATGTGCATGTGCCCGAAGGTGCAACGCCCAAAGATGGTCCATCGGCCGGCATAGCCATGTTAACCGCGCTGGCATCGGTATTTTCGCAGCGCAAGGTAAAATCGAAGATTGCCATGACCGGCGAGATAACGCTGCGTGGCGTGGTGTTACCGGTTGGCGGAATTAAAGAGAAGATTCTGGCAGCCAAGCGGGCCAATATTCAAGAGATAATACTTTGTGCCGAGAACCGAAAAGACGTCGACGAGATTAATCCCGACTACTTAAAAGGCATTACCTTCCATTACGTTTCGCGCATGGATGAGGTGTTGAAGCTTGCGCTAACTAACGAAAAGGTAAAAAATGCGGTTCGGATTGAGGTGACTGAGCAGAAGCAGAAAAAGAGGAAAGAAACGCTCGTCTGAACCGATGCGCATTCTTAGTATTCAGGCCTGTTTCAAATTGCTTCGAATAAAGCATTAATTTTGGAGAGTTGTGATGAGAGCAATTCTTTTTTTTGCGGCAGTACTTGTTTGCTTCGTTTCATTTCGGTGTAAAAAAGAAAATATAAACGAGCAGCTGGGGATTCCCTATGTAAACGTTTCGCAGTATGTGTTTTTAAATGACCCGAATTTTATTGGGTTGAATGCGGTTGGCGGATTTGCTTTTTTGAATGGCGGTTCGAAGGGAATTGTTATTTACCACCGTGCGTTTGACGAGTATGTTGCCTTTGATCGTCACTGCACCTGGCAAACCTTTAACAATTGCACTGTTTCGCCCGATTCATCTACACTTGTGATTATGAATTGCGGATGCTGCACCAGTAAATATTCGCTTATAGATGGTAGCGTTATCAACGGACCTTCCATAAACCCGCTGCTACAATACAATGCACAGATAAGTTCGCCGGGAACTTTGCATGTATATAACTAAAAAGCCTCAGCCGGAGTACGGATGAGGCTTTTTCACGAGTTCAAAAATATTAATAGCGGTAATATTCAGGCTTGAATGGCCCTTTAACTTGCACACCGATATATTCGGCCTGTTCAGCATCCAATACATCGAGTTCAGCGCCCAGTTTGCCCAAATGCAATGCCGCCACTTTTTCATCGAGGTGTTTCGGTAAAGTGTACACCTTTTTCTCGTAAGCCGATGTGTTGGTCCACAACTCGAGCTGTGCAAGCGTTTGATTTGTGAATGAGTTCGACATCACGAACGATGGATGTCCGGTTGCACAACCCAAATTCACCAGACGACCTTCGGCAAGCACGATAATGTCTTTACCATCGATGGTGTATTTGTCGACCTGTGGCTTGATTTCATCTTTCGAAGCGCCATAATTTGCATTCAACCAAGCCATATCGATTTCGGTATCGAAGTGCCCGATGTTGCAAACAATCGCGTTGTGCTTCATTGCGCGGAAATGACGTTCGGTAACGATGTCCATGTTTCCTGTTGCCGTAACGATAATGTCGGCCTGTTTAACGGCGTTGTCCATTTTCATTACCTGATAACCATCCATGCAGGCCTGAAGCGCGCAGATCGGATCGATTTCGGTAACGATAACGCGAACACCTTGTGAAGAAAGCGATTGTGCCGAACCTTTCCCAACATCACCATACCCGGCAACAACTGCAACTTTTCCGGCAAGCATTAAATCGGTTGCGCGACGAATCGCATCAACCAAAGACTCGCGGCAACCATATTTATTATCGAATTTCGATTTGGTCACCGAGTCGTTGATGTTGATGGCAGGAACGAGTAGTGTTCCTTTTTTCATGCGCTCGTACAAACGATGAACGCCGGTTGTGGTTTCTTCTGACAATCCTTTGATACCAGCTGCCAATTCCGGATATTTATCAAATACCATGTTGGTTAAATCGCCACCATCATCCAAAATCATGTTCAATGGCTTGCGGTCTTTCCCGAAGAAAAGTGTTTGTTCGATACACCAATCGAATTCCTCGGCAGTCATGCCCTTCCAAGCATAAACAGGAATTCCGGCAGCAGCGATTGCAGCAGCAGCATGATCTTGCGTTGAAAAAATATTGCACGACGACCACGTAACTTCCGCTCCCAACTCAACCAACGTTTCGATGAGCACGGCTGTTTGAATGGTCATGTGCAAACATCCGGCTACACGCGCACCTGCTAGTGGCTTACTTGCGCCATATTCTGCACGCAACGCCATTAATCCGGGCATTTCGGCTTCGGCAAGTTTAATCTCTTTTCTACCCCACTCCGCCAAGGAGATGTCTTTCACTTTGTATGGAATGTATGAATCCACAGCTACGTTTTGTTCCATTGTTTTTTGTTAAAATGGTTGCAAATATAGTTATAATCAAATCATTTCGGCAAACATGCTGTTAATTTCTTCAGCGCTCATGCAATAAACACAATTAATCTTTACCTTGCGGCCAGTTTGTCATACCAAACACATATGGCATACTTGCTGAAAACAAAAGTTTATAACCAGAATCACTATGTTCAATTCAGACGAGTTTCGTAAATACGCAGTTAAACACAGAGGCATTAGCTCTGCAACCTTACACAATTACACATCCATTCATGCCGATTACATTTCGCCTACAATTATTGAGGAGCGGCAGTTAAACATTGCGCAGATGGATGTATTCTCCCGTTTGATGATGGATCGCATCATCTTTTTAGGTGTGGGCATCAACGATTATGTAGCCAATATCGTTCAGGCGCAGTTGCTCTTTTTAGAAAGTGTGGATTCTAAAAAAGACATTCAAATCTACATGAACAGTCCGGGAGGATCGGTTTACGCCGGTTTGGGAATCTACGATACCATGCAGTACATTGCTCCCGATGTGGCTACTATCTGCACAGGAATGGCCGCTTCGATGGGTGCCGTTCTGTTGTGTGCAGGTGCCGCTAAAAAACGTACAGCACTGAAACATGCACGTATCATGATTCACCAACCGATGGGTGGAGCTCAGGGACAAGCATCTGACATTGAAATCACCGCGCGCGAAATCCAAAAATTGAAGAAGGAATTATACGATATCATTGCATCACATTCCGGTCAAACCTATGACAAGGTCGAAAAAGACTCCGACCGCGACTATTGGATGACTGCAGAAGAAGCGAAGGAATATGGAATGATTGACGAAATTCTTGTGCGCAATACCAAGTAATGGATAAAGTCAAAGAAAAATGTTCGTTTTGCGGGCGCAGTAAGAAAGAAACAGCCATTCTTATTGCCGGGCTGGATGCTTTTATCTGCGATATGTGCGTTACACAGGCAAACAGTATCGTTATTGATGAGCTTGCAGAACGCAGCGGAGGTGGTTTCAAGGCAGACATCAATTTATTGAAGCCATTGGAAATAAAAAATCACCTCGATGAATATGTAATTGGTCAGAACGAGGCCAAACGTGTACTTTCTGTTGCTGTTTACAATCATTACAAGCGTTTAACCCAGAAGTCGCTAAAAAAAGATGATGATACCGAACTCGAAAAATCGAACATCATTTTAATTGGAGAAACCGGTACAGGGAAAACGCTCCTCGCGAAAACAATCTCCAAAATTCTAAACGTTCCGTTTTGTAT
>JBKCFX010000091.1:0-3700 GCA_046303595.1 Bacteroidia bacterium | reverse complement strand
CCGAATTATCAACATCTGATGCATCAAAGCGCAGGCATAACATACCTTTGTGTGTCCGGTTATCAGTTTTCAGTAAATCTAAATTTATGGAAAACGAACACCTAATTTTAGGCGAGAAGGGAGAAGATCTCGCCGAAAACTACCTTGTACGAAAGGGCTATTTCATACTCGAACGCAATTGGAAAAACCGGCACGAAGAAATCGACATCATCGCAAGGCATGATGCATGGCTTGTAATTGTAGAAGTGAAATTGCGCAGCAGCAAAGCATTTGGGAAGCCTTACGACAACATCGGCATCCGCAAACAACGTCTGCTTGTAAATGCCGCCGAAGCCTACATCATCAAACACAACAGTAACCTTGAAACGCGTTTCGATGTGGTATCGATTATCTGCACAACAACCGGACATGAAATTCAGCACATCGAAGGAGCATTCAGCCCGTTTGATTGATGATACACATTAGGATAACGCTTTATTTACAATGTTTAAGGGGGAGCGCAATAGGCATAAATACAATACTTGAAGCGTATTCGTTTTCACCGAGATTATGCGTTTTACCCGAAATTGTCTATCTGTATTTTCTTTTCTTATATTTGCACGTTGTCTAAAATCGCTACATGAAACGAATTTTCCGAATCAAACCAACATTATTTGCACTCAGTTTCCTTATTTCATTTGCAATTCTACCGCAGCTTGTTGTAGGGCAAACAGCAAAATCGTTCATTCCTCAGGGAATCAAAAAAGAAATCATTACCCAGAGCGATTACGAACAGCGCAAAGCGGCAGGGCAGCTGAATCCGGCTATTGAGTATAGTGTGAAAACTCCGCTTTCTTCGGGGCAGATTAAGAAGGTTGTGCCCAAATCGGCAGCAAAATCGAGCCGCGATTTAAATTCTCCTCCTTGCGGATACGTCCCTACAACTACATTCCAGGATCCCTGGGGAGGCGATGTTTATTTCGATGATTCGCCCCCTGCCGGGCCCTTTGAAGTACAAATCCCCTTTACCTTCTGTTTTTATGATCAGCAATATACCTCGTTCTTCATAAACAATAACGGAAACATCACCTTTGATGCACAGTATACTACATTTACATCTACAGGTTTTCCTTCTGCTACAGTGCCGCCGATGATTGCCCCCTTTTGGGGAGATGTAGATACGGGAGATGATTTTACGCCGCTTGGCCAGGTTCGGTATGAGGTTTATCCGGACTATGCTATTGTTTCTTGGGATACCGTAGGGGTTTATCCCGGTTCAGATCCAAACCAACGCAACACATTCCAGTTGATTATTACAGATGGTGTTAGCCCAGTTTTACCGCCACAAACCAACATCTGTTTTATTTACGGCGACATGCAATGGACCACCGGTACGGCATCAAGTGGCACAGGAGGCTTTGGAGGTACGCCTGCTACAGTTGGGGTAAATCGTGGCGATGGAATTGATTATATCCAATTGGGGCGTTTTGATGCGCCGGGAACTGCCTACGATGGGCCATTCGATGCAAACGACGGAGTTGATTTCTTAGACAATACCATTTTCTTTTTCAACACATGCCTCGAACCGGGTGCCGATAATAACATTGCGCCAATTTCGATTGGTGCGCCAATTTGCGACACCTTGGTGGTGTGTGCCGGTGGTACAATTCCTGTCGATTTTAACTTTATTCCCGTTGAACCCGGGCAGACTGTAACGGCTGAAGCGCTTAACCCTGAATTACCCGGTTTGACCGTAAATCCAATTACGCCGGGAACCCAATGTGCCGTTTCATTTTCATATACCCCTGCTCAGGATGCTCAAGGCTATCAAACCATCTCTTTTTTAGCAACCGATAACGGAACTCCTGCAGCAACCTATCAATTGGATATCACCTTCAATATTTTGGAGAATAATTTTGTTCCTGAAGTTACCGGTATTTTTGCACTTTGTGATGGTGAAGCTGCAGAGTTGAGCGTTGGTGGCGGAGTATTTGAGACATACAACTGGTCGCCCGGCGGGCAAACAACGCCCACTATTTCAGTTACCGATACAGGCTTTGTGTCTGTAACTGTAACAGCGGGAACCTGTGCTGGAACATCAGAACCGGTGTATATTGAAGTTTCCGAAAACCCAGAGCCCATTATTACCGGTCAGGATTCTGTTTGCAACGATGCTACAACCAATTTGATTACGACGAATCTGTTTAATCAATACTCCTGGTCGAACGGAGTTACAAATCTGGGGGCAAACGACACCCTTAGTGTATCTGCAGGTTCATACACTGTTACCGTTACCGATGCAAATGGATGTGAAGGAACTTCGGCTCCGTTCCAGGTTTTTTCTGTTACTTCTATTGTGCCTGAGATTACAGGAGATTCCATTATATGTTTCGATGAAACTGCTACAATAAGCACCTTGGATAATTTTAGTAGTTATGAGTGGACAAACATTGCCAGCACACCTCCGGCGGTTGTTGGCAACTCGCCAAGCGTAACCTTAGGTCCTGGTTTGTATACGGTGTTTATTACCGATACGGTTCTTGGGTGCGATGGTACATCCTTGCCATTTATTATCAATCAATACTCGCCAACGGCTATTCTTGATGGTATTGTACCGTATTGCGATAACGATACACTTGTTATCAATCTTGCGAATTCAGGTGTTTTCGATTCTTATACTTGGAATTATGCAGGCAACCTTCTTTCTGATGCCGATACCGTTGCATGGGATGGAGGAAATGGCAGCGATAATCTTGTACTGAATTTTACGGATACGCACGGTTGTTCGAACGACTCAATTATAAGTGCGCCACCAACCCTTCCTCCTCTGGCAAATTACAGCAATAATCCACAGGTGCCGGAGACGCTGCTGGGTACAACAATTCAATTTACGGATGCATCTGTGGCAACAGCCGGAGATCCAATTGAGCTTTGGCAGTGGGTGTTTAATCCTCCCAGTTTAATCGATACTATAGAAAGCCAAAACCCCTCACAAACATTCAACCCCAACGACTCGGTTAATGTTACCTTGATTGTTACTTCAGAACTTGGTTGCCGCGATACAATTACAGCTTCAATCACCGCTCCATTCGTTCCCAATGTATTTTCTCCAAACGGCGATAGCAAAAACGATTTCTTTAAAATCCCGTTCATTACCAATCTGAAAGAAAATAATGTGGTGATTTTTAACCGATGGGGCAAGAAGGTATTTGAAGCCGATAATTACGATAATACCTGGGACGGCGACAACCTGCCTTCAGGAACATATTTCTACGTGGTTTCTGCACCAAACTTCAAAGCCATGCAGGGAACCGTTAGCATCTTCAGAGAATAAAATTTATATTTAATTCGATGAAAGGGAGTTGGATTCATTTCGTGCTCCCTTTTATTTTTAGTGTATTTTTGACACCCAATAAAAATGTGTTGCTGTGAAGGTTACCGAACATATCGAAAATGCAAAAGGTACGCTGTTTTCTTTTGAAGTATTGCCATCCTTAAAAGGCAAGGACATTCAGGATTTATATAATGGTATTGAGCCATTGATGGAATTTAACCCCAGCTTTATTAATGTTACCTATCACCGTGAGGAGTTTATCTTCAGGAAATTAAACAACGGACTGCACGATAAAATTGCAGCGCGTAAACGCCCCGGAACGGTTAGCATTTGCGCAGCTATCAAATACAAATACGGCGTTGATACAGTTCCACACCTTATCTGTGG
>JBKCFX010000090.1:0-3935 GCA_046303595.1 Bacteroidia bacterium | reverse complement strand
CACTTGTTTAAGTACTTGACAAATAATACATTTAACTAAATTTTTAAACTATGAGAAACCTAACCGCTTCCGCTTTTTTTGTTTGTACTTCACTTTTTGCATTCGCCCAACATGCTGAAACTTCGACAGATTATAAGGCTCAAGTTGAGGATGTGAACACAAAGAAAATCGAGAAAGGCAAAAATTATAACGTAAACTATCAGATTGCAAATCAGGAGGCGTATTTCGAAGCCGGGGAAGATTCGTTGTTTCGATATTTAATCTCAAAAATCAACATGCCACCTGCTGCAGTTTCGGCGAATCTGAATGGCAATTCGATGATTGGCTTCCAGGTTAATTTCGATGGGAAGGTTTCAAATGCTTATACCATCGCTAAGGTTGGTTATGGCATCGATGAACAATTGATGCAGGAACTTCAGAAATTAAACTTCAAACCTGCAACGCAAGGCAGTATTCCGTATCGCTCGGAAGTTGTTCTCGAAATACCGATTAAGGCAGCTTATATCAAAGATTAAATAGGGAACGAAATCTGCCAATCGATTACTCTATAGAATTCGCCAAACCCTATTAGCGCAGCAGCGTTACGGTTCCTTTGAATTCCTCAGCATTCTCGAAATGCTTCAGTTTGGCAACATAGAAATATGTTCCATCCGGAGCATCATCGTTGCCATTTACTGTGCCATCCCACGCAAAGAACGGATCTTCCGACTCAAACACACGAATGCCCCAACGATTGTAAATTATAATGTTGAATTCTTCGTATTTAAATGTTTGCTTGGGGATCCACGCATCATTTTTCCCATCGCCGTTTGGACTGAACACATTTACAAGTTCCAACGGTTTGTAGCATACCTCTGCATTCAACAGGAATGAATCTACGCGTTCGCACACTGCGTCATCAAAATAAAGGGTTAAAACATACCAACCCGAATCTGTAGCAGTAATTGAATTGCTTGTTTCGCCGGTACTCCATGAATAGGCATCTGCGATGGTATCGGCAGCAAATACCTGACTTTGTCCACGACAAATCGTTACCGTATCGAGAATTCCCGGTTGTGGTTCCTCAATCGTAACAACAAGCGAATCGAATGTTTCACAAGCCAGAGAACCGAAATTGGTTACCCGAACACGAATGGTAGTCGTACTATCGGTAACAAGGGTGTAAGCAGGCTCTGTTCCTACCTGTTCTGTTTCAATAGACCAGTAATGATTAAAGTTGCTTCCGTCGGGCGCTATGAGATTCAGTTCAATTTCGTCGCATACGGTGGTATCGTTCCCAATATCAACCACCGGCGGGGTGCGCACCAAGATTGTTCTGTCGTTATCGGCATTGCCACACTGGTTAACCGCCGATATCTGCAATTGAACTGAGCCGGGTGTTGTAAACACGAATTGCGCTTGGTTCGAAAGGGTATCGATAAGCGAGCCGCCGGCGATACCCCATTGGTAATACGTAGATTCCGATAGCGATACTTGGTAGGTTACGGTATCGCCCAAACAAACTTGAGAAGGGCCGGCAATCGTAGTAGGTGGCGGACCTAACACGGTAATTTCTGCAGGCGATGATCCCGGCCCAACGCATCCGAAATTCGTTTCTACAACATACAATTGGTTGGTGCCGGTCGCATTGAACAAAACACCCATATACGGTGCATCGGTAGAGAAATTGGCGTCATCGTCGAGCCCCCATACATAACTCGATTGAGGGTTGAATGGACTCAATACAAAGTATAACGCTTCGCTTTGGCAGATTGTGGTATCTCCATCCCAACCAACGGGAAGGAAGAAGAAATCGGGGTCGGCAATGTCGATAGAAAGCGGGCTCGGATTTGGAGCGCCAACGGTTAAGCGGATAACGGTGCCCAAATTGTCCCAACCCTGATCGCTATTGGTTGCCACAATACGCATGTAATAGGCGCCCGGATTTATTCCAATGGTGAAAAGTTGCGGAATTGGAGGGATAGTTATCTGTACCGTCGTATCACTTGTCGCTTCAACGCTTCCAATAACGCCGGTGTTGATAACGGCAAACGTCTGGTAATCGAGTAACTGCACCTGGAATTCGTTGGGTGGTGTGTATGTAGCTCCCGGTTCATATTGGTTAATTTCGACCGTAAGTGTGGTGTCGCCGCCCTCTACATCGGTGATGCAAAAACTCACATCTTGTTTGTTGTTACTCTCTATGTCGCATTCGCGAATACAGAAAGGGCCATAGACGGAGCCTGTTGTAGGCGGACTCGTTGAAATTACACGAATGTAATAATTGCAGCCCGGTGGTATTGGTTGATTTTGTGCGGCAATTAAGCCCGAAACATTACCACGCGGAATTGTTCCGGGTGGATACTCGGTATCGTCGTTCGATGTACCAATGATATTCGGATTGGGCGGGAAAAGTCCGGTTGAATCCGATAATTGTGCGATGTAGGTGTTTGCAAGGTATACGCCTTCGGAGTAGAATGGTACATCAATCACACTACCTACACAAATCGTATCCAAGGGATTTGAAATTACCGCCGGCATTAAGGTGGTGATAATGTTCGGGCAGTCAATTATATCAATACAAATAGAGGTGTCTGAGATTATAAACGGCTGAATGTCAACTCGTACAACCCTTATTCGATAACAATTACTTATGTTAATGTCTGTCGGGATTGGCAATGTAAAAAGAGCCGGCGCCGTATTTTCGTTGTTCAATTGAAATATTCCGAGCGAAGTTGGCAAATCGAAATCGCCGAAAATGTTGGATAGCTGAACTTCATAATAGCCTAAGCCACAAAGAGGAACAGGGTTGTTCAAAAAAATCAAAACACCATCGCCCTTGCAAACAGGATTGGGTGTGATCGTATCGATCTCAAGCCTTACATTGTATACATCGGGGCTGTATACACCCACAAGCCGAATACCATCTATTCCCAAAGAAACAGTTGGTGAATCATTTCCTGCAGTGTTGACCCAGCGAAAGCCAAATTTAAGATCATTCTTGTTGTTAAAGCCCGGATCATAAATTTCAAGATAATTCCACTGTGAGGTATTGGATAATAGTACACCCGGAACTTGTGTCCACGCGCTGGTATCTGCCTGATACCAAAGTTCTCCATAAGCTCCGGGCGATCCAACGCAATTAAAATAGAAGGCTATACGCACACTGTCGAGTCCTAAGGTGCAAAAGTTGTTTGATTCTGTAAAGTTGTCGGATGCCACAGCGGGATTGAAGTTCGAATTCCCTACCGCTCCGTTGGTTGAAAATGCTTGAGAATCGTGAATGTGCAAGTAATTGCTGAAAGGGGCGAAGTTAATAGAGCCCCCAACAGTATTGTTCTGGTCGGGCGTGTTGGGGTAAACAGGATCCCCCGTATAATCGTTGTTGATAATCCACCTATTTGGCCCCACAGAATCGCCTACAGAACCGGTGTTGAGAATAAATTCGCCCGGCCCGCCTTCAAAGTCTTCACTGTACACCAAAGTGGTCTGCGCATTGGTTGTTTGAATGTAAGCTATACACGTTAATAAGAGTAGAAATGCTTTCATTTAAATAGAAGAATTAAGGCTGGATTTTGCTCAATAATTTTGATTTCCGCTAAAGTATTAAAAATTCATTTAGCGACTTGAATAATTTTAATTCATTGATTTTTGTAAATTTACCTCGATGCAATCCGCTTATCGATACCTACTTGCGGTTCTATTTTTTGTGCAGACCAACGCCTCTTTTGCCACGCACCTCATGGGTGGCGAAATTACGTGGGATTGTTTGGGCAATGGAAGGTATAAATTTTTCATGACCCTATACCGCGATTGTTCGGATCCCACCCAGTTTCAGATTCAATTTAATAATCCGGGCTTTGGCATCAGAGTGCACAACCACCCGAGTGTTTCGTTTATTGCAATGACCTTGGTGAGCAGGCAGGACATTATGCCGGATTGTAATATTTTCGGAC
>JBKCFX010000089.1:0-1108 GCA_046303595.1 Bacteroidia bacterium | reverse complement strand
CGGTCTGGATTTTTTGTAAATTGCTTTGAAGGTTGTGCATAAGGAAAATGTTAGAAGATTTGCCTTAAATTACTCATTATATGAGTATTGCACAACCTTTACTTATTAATATTTTAAAGAGTTTTCAACCGCGCAACGCGTTAGTTTTGTATTTTACAAAGTGAATCGATTCGATTTAAAGGGCAGAAAACAATTGGCTACCCAAGAAAAATACTATTTGGTGGATGTTGGATTACTCAACGTTTTAGTTGGTAAAGATCGCACTACCGATAGAGGACACATTCTAGAAAACATAGTTTTTTTGGAACTTATGCGGAGAGGAAATAAAATTTGGACAGGCACTAGCAGAAACAGCGAAGTAGACTTTGTTTGCAAAACACCAAGAGGCGATATAGAATACTACCAAGTTGCTTGGCAAATATCAGATAAAAGCACAATAGAACGAGAGTTTGCTGCATTGGAAAAAATAAATGATAACTACCCGAAATATTTACTCACAACAGATGGATTTACGCAAGACCGCAGAGGTGTAAAACATTTGAACGTGTATAATTGGCTATTAAACAACAACGAAAATCAAAAATAGAGCGTTTCAGCGGACGATCTCCTAATTGCAACCACATCGTCATTACTGCATGTAAAATCGGATGGAGATACATGATACTTCTTCAAGCAATTTTACGGGAACTTTTATAATCCCCGGATTGAAATCCGGGGCTATGGTTACGGGAATTTATTTCTATTTCCGAACTAAAGTCCGGTGCTTAATTTTTTTCCAATACGAAATATCAATTCATTCGCATCGCGCTTCTCAATCTTTATCCCCGGATTGAAATCCGTGGCGTGATTTACGGGAATTTTTATTTTCCCCAGATTGAAATCTGGGGCTATGGTTATGGGAATTTACTGGTATCCACGGATTAAAATCCGTGGCTATTTCACGGTAATATATTTATATCCGGACTGAAGTCCGGTTTGGGCCACCTTTTACCTTTTCCTTTCCAACTTTCAACTTTTCAACTTTCTAGCTTTCAACTTTCTAACTTTCAACTTTCTAACTTTCAACTTATTTCAATCCCTGAGGCAACGAACCGAGAACCCATAAACC
>JBKCFX010000088.1:0-3277 GCA_046303595.1 Bacteroidia bacterium | reverse complement strand
CGGAATTTTGTTCAGAATGCGGTTTACAAGCATAACGTGTGCAGATCCATTCGGACGGTATATGCCCACATTTCCGCTTTCGCGCGCCTCGGCAATTACCTTCCACGAACCGGCTTCGAGTTCGGCTTTCATCATGCTAATCCATTTGGCAGGTGCGATGAGAATTCCTGCTTCCTTCGATCCTACTTCAGACAACACCGTAAAATGCTTCGCTAGTTTTTCGATGTACTGGCATTTTTTCTTATGTGGAATGATGATAGATCCATCTGAAACTTCTGCGGTATCTATCCCAAGATCTTTGGCAAATGCGATATAATCATCGAATAAACCGCGAATTAAAAATGCTTCGAACAGGGTTCCACCCAGATACACTTTTAATCCGGCATCGCGGTATAGCTTAATCTTTTCGCGCAGGTTTGAAGTGATTATACTTGTTCCAAATCCCAATTTCACCAAATCGGTATAAGCAACAGACGATTCGATGAAGTTACGCGCTTGTGTTAAGCTTAAGCCTTTGTCCATCATCATGGTAAGGCCTTTTTCGCGTGGTTTCGATTCTCTTTCGGGGAGGAAGGGTAAATTATAGTTTGTTGTTTTTTCCATACCAGGTATTGAGTTGGCGAATTTCAGCATTCGCGCTTAATGCGGGCAACTCATCTGAAATTTTTTTGAACAATTCGCCATCCAGCGTGAAGGCCATTTGCGCCGTCACTATGGCATCTTTCTCTACTCCATTAAGCAGCATCATTTCGGCATGCTGCAGCATAAGCCGTGGTTCGGCCAAATGGTATTTCAACGAAAGAGCTATGGTTTCGAGTGCTTCCTGTTTCTTACCGCGTTCTGCCAGCAGATTCGTTAGGAACACCCATATTTCGATGTTTTCGGGTTCAATTTCCAGCACTTTTTTATATGCTTCCTCCGCTTCATCAAACTTGCCAAGCTTGAGCTGCAAATCGCCCAAAATGAACCAAAATGTTCCGCGTGAAGGATCTAGATTTAAACCAACCTTAATAAACGAAAGAGCTTCGTAAGTTTTCCCCTGTGCGTCGTATGCAACACCTTTCCCAATCCACGCATCGGCTAATTCGGGATCGAGGGTTATTGCCTTTTCGTAATATTCGAGAGCAGTGGTATAATCTTCATTATTTTCATAACATTCTCCTATGAACATGAGCGTGCTTGCATCGGGCTCATCGAGTTGTATGCATTGTTTGTAGGCTTCGATGGCTTCGACAAAGCGTTCAGATGCCGAAAGCACATTGGCAAGGCTAAACCAAGCCGCCCCGAATTTTTCGTCCACCGTAATCGAATACTCAAAAGCTTCGACTGCGAGTTTAAATTGGGAATTCTTAGTGTACAATTGCCCCAAGGCATACCAAGCTACACGCGAATACGGGTGCTGGTCGAGAAAATTGTTGAAAAATCGGATACCTGCATTGAATTTACACGTCACTTCAAAGCAAAGTGCCATTTCAAAAAGAGCGGCTTCGTTATCAGGACTTAACTCCAGCGCACGTCTAAGGTACCTTGCCGCCTGAGCGTATTTGCCCATGTTTTGAAATTCGAAGGCTATAAACAGATATAAATCTTCGAGTTTACGATCGATTCGCAAAGCGTCTTTAAAACATTCAATGGCATCGGCCGGACGACCAAGCATAGCGTAAATGCTGCCTCGCGTAATGTGCACATCCGGATGTCCGGGTTCAAACAATATCAAATGCGATACTACGTCGAGCGCCTCTTGATGCTTGCCGTTGCTTGCCCAAAGTTGGGCCTTTCGCAGGGTGAAAAAACTTGTATCGGGGTACTGCGAATCGGCAAAACGAATGGCTTTCATTGCCTTCTGGTGCGCGTTTTCCTGAATGTAATAATCAACGATATCTTCCAAATCCTGCCGCTCGAAATAGTATGCTTCGTTTCGTTCCAGCATTTCTTCAAACCGCGAAACCATCGGGAAAATACTGCCGTCGAGATGAAATTCTTCCATAGGATTCCCGTGTTTATTGCTTTATCACAAAAATAAGAATTCAACGCAGCTTTTGAGGATTAATTATTCACAGCGCTGTTAAAAAACTCAAAACAAGGCCTCCATTGATTGGCTTCGGGTAGAAATTACTCTGATGAATTGTTTAGTTTTGTTTTGAATTTGTGCTCTTGAATTTGATGCTGCTCCGCTCCGTCTTTCTTCTATTTCTAAGCGTACCACTACAATTTCCGCTTCAAGCACAATCTCTTTTCTCCATTTCAGGGAAAATTACCGACGCCAACAACAATGCACTGCCCGGAGTTGGAATTTCTATACACGAATTGGGGCGTGGAACGCAAACCGATGGATCTGGAAATTTCACCATCGCTAAGCTAAAGCCCGGCAAATACCACCTTCATTTTGTGTTGTTAGGCTATCGCGCTGCCGAATTGGATGTTTTACTTGGCAACGCTGATGCACAAATCAGTATGGTACTCGAACCGGCATCCATTGAATTAAACAATGTTACAGTAGAAGAAAGCATGCTCAAGCAGAGCCAGCGCGAGCAATCGCAATCGCTTTCGGTGGTCGACCGTAATTCTATGCTCAAAAATGGCAATGCATCGCTAATGCGCACGCTCGAAAATGTGCCCGGTGTGAGTAGTATCAGCACCGGCATGGGTGTCTCGAAGCCCGTAATTCGTGGACTTTCGTTCAACCGCGTTGTGGTGGCCGAAAACGGAATCAAACAGGAAGGCCAGCAATGGGGTGCCGATCATGGGCTGGAAATCGACCAGTTTTCTGTTGAACGCGTAGAAATCATCAAAGGTCCGGCATCGCTGCTTTATGGTTCCGATGGTTTGGGCGGAGTGCTCAATATTCGTCCGGCTTCCGCTCCCGAACTGAATTCGACCGAAGCTGCAGTGCAGTCGATGTATCGAAGCGTGAACGATTTTGGCGGCGTTTCGGCAATGTTTGCCATCAACCGCAACAATTATTTTACACGTGTGCGCATCTCGGCACAAGATTTTGCCGATTACCGCGTGCCTGCCGATTCGTTTATTTACAATTCGTACGTGTTACCCATTGTAAACAATCGACTTAAAAATACTGCAGGCCGCGAAAATGCCTTGCAATGGATGATCGGCACAACCAAATCTTGGGGTGTTTCTTCGCTTACGTTTAGCTATTTCGATCAGAAGTCAGGGTTTTTCTCAGGTGCACACGGCATTCCGCGAGGCTATCAGCTCACCGACGATACGTTGCGGCGCGATATCGATCTTCCGTATCAATATGTTCGTCACGCCAAAG
>JBKCFX010000087.1:0-1911 GCA_046303595.1 Bacteroidia bacterium | reverse complement strand
GATACGAACTGGCCGAAGGCAGGAATTTTTCGATGCGCGAAATCGAGTCGGGTGCCGAAGTTGCGATAATTGGACAAGAAGTAAAGCGAAGCCTGTTCCCAAAGCAAATAGCGGTCGACAAAGAAATTTCCATTGGCGGTCGAAAAGCAAAGGTAATTGGCGTATTTAAAGAAAAGGGGGCGAGTTTCGGATTTGGAGGCGATAAAATGGTATTGATGCCACTGTTAAATGTAAATAAGCACTTCGGAAGCAATCAAACTTCATTCGTTGTGAATGTATTATCTCCAGCTCCCCAACTACTCGATGCGGCAATTTCGGAAGCAACCGGATTATTCAGGCAAATTCGGAAAATCAAAATAAAGGATGCGCAAAATTTCGAAATCACGCGAAGCGACAATTTATCGGTTTTGCTGATTGATAATCTACAGTATGTGACCGTTGCGGCAACATTGATTGCTATTATTACCTTGTTGGGAGCCGCAATTGGGCTGATGAATATCATGCTCGTTTCGGTTACCGAACGTACCCGTGAGATTGGTGTACGAAAGGCCATTGGAGCTACAAGTGGAAGCATTCGCAACCAGTTTCTTACCGAAGCGGTAGTGATTTGTCAGATGGGCGGTGCGCTCGGAATCGTTCTTGGTATTTTAATCGGTAATGGCGTTTCGTTTTATTTTGAGGAAGGATTTGTTGTACCATGGGCCTGGATGATTCTGGCTGCTGTACTTTGCTTTGTTGTTGGATTGCTTTCGGGCCTCATTCCGGCCATTAAAGCGGCGAAACTGGATCCGATAGAAGCCTTGCGCTTTGAGTAAGGACCCGCACAAAACTTTATAAGATTGTCAGAATATCGGTACCAATTGTTATCCTTTATTCAGCTCGTCGAATTTCGCTTTCATTGTCGGATTGCCATGTGTTAGCTTTTTTATCGTCAAATCTTCGGTTTTTTCATTTGCCAAACGAAGATTGTTTTCTGACGACAGCAATGCTGCTTTTGTTTTTTCCAATTCCTTTATGGTTTTGTCGATA
Source organism: Bacteroidia bacterium (assembly GCA_046303595.1). Taxonomy (GTDB): domain Bacteria; phylum Bacteroidota; class Bacteroidia; order M30B66; family M30B66; genus CAMCXT01. The sequence continues at coordinate 882 of JBKCFX010000087.1, read as the reverse complement.
CCGTCAATGGCATCCTTAAACTTGCGACTGGCCAAATCATAATTTCGTGCAAAGCCCTCTTTAAATTTGTTCATTTTTTCTTCGAAATTGGTGATGTCGATGTTTTGACTTCTCACCAGGGCAAGCTCTGCTTTGTACTGCAGAGAATTCATTGCAGCATTTCGTAATATGGTAATAATTGGAATAAAAAACTGAGGTCGAACAACATACATTTTCTCGTACTTGTATGAAACATCTACAATGCCGGTATTGTAAAATTCATTATCGGCTTCCAGAAGCGACACAAGCACAGCATATTCGCATTTTTTATCTGTTCTGTCTTTGTCTAATTCTTTAAAAAAATCTTCATTCCTTTTCTTTGTTGACGTTTCGTCGCCTTTGTTTTTCATTTCAAACATGATCGAAATAATTTCATTTCCGGCTTCGTCGTGTTCCTTATAAATATAGTCGCCTTTGCTTCCTCCGCTTGCGTTATTATCTTTCTCGAAATAGGCTTTTTGAAATGCTGTTGCACGAAGTTTATTAAACTCTATTTCACAATGTTGTTCAAGTGTTTCTCCCAGCATTTTTGTCGAAAGCCTCATCTTCATGTCCTTTCGAAGCGCAATTTCTTCGTCCTTGTGTTTAATAATTGCGTCCTTTTCCCTCAGCTCATTTAAATATTGTTCCGTTAGTGTTTTTTTCTGCAATTCTTTTTCCGTTTCCTTTATTTTGAGAGTATTAGCAAGGTCGTCGCGTTCCTTTTCTATCTTTTTTGTAGCTTCCGAAACAGCCATCTTTTTTTCCATTTCTCCATGATCAACCTTGGCTTTAAGTTGCAATAATTCATTATCCTTTTGAGCCAATTTCTGAGACAACTCAATTTCCTTCCGGGCCTTGATA
>JBKCFX010000086.1:0-2171 GCA_046303595.1 Bacteroidia bacterium | reverse complement strand
GGACCAATACATATTTGGATGAAGCTAAAGCAGATAAATTTACAGCAGTTGCTCCTTACACCAAAGTTACCGGAGGCTTATTCAAATTCGCAGCGGCCGAGGCAAATGGAGTAAATAATTATCAAGTTACATTCCGCTTATACGATGACAATGGCACAGGTGGCTTACCTGGGACGATACTGGCCTCTGCAACAGTGCCTATTTCAACAATCGCTGGTCATGTGAATGCCGATGCATACACTCCCGTTCAATTTTCGACGCCCGTTAACGTATCCGGAAGCTTTTATCTTTGATATGAAGTAGATCCTAACTCTGGTGTAGTTCTTTCGCTGTATTCAACAGAAGATGGGACAAGTGGAGCCAATACAGCATATGAGCAATTCAGCGATGGAACTTGGTATGCATTTGATACAGAGCCCGAAAGTTGGGGTTTATCGGTAACTCAAACAATCAGCGCCATCATGCAAAGCACAGCAATACCGGCAACCCCACAAATTACCAACAACGCCGGTACGCTCAGCATTGGTTCTGTTACCGGCACAGTTCAGTGGTATTTGAACAATTCGGCGATTGCCGGAGCTACATCAACTTCGTTTACACCAACTGCAACCGGCACGTACACCGTAATCGTTACAAACCAAGGCTGCTCATCCACATCTGCGCCATTTAATTTGAGTTCGGTTGGTGTTGAATCGCTCATTTCAGCCAAAACACATGTGTTTCCCAATCCAACATCGGGCGAGGTCACAGTATTAACCTCGATTGCCGGCTCTGCGAACGAATTGCGCATTGAAATGTTCGATTTGAGCGGCAAGTTGGTTTATACACGCACGTTCAATGGAATACCGGCAGGTACGCCGATTCAGATTTCTACCGAAGGTTTGGCCAATGGTATTTACCAATTGATGTTGGTGACTCCAATTGAAAAACAATTTACCAAAATTGCTGTTTCGCGGTAAACCATAACGCATGATTCGAAAGGCCCTGATATTTCTTTTTCTGATGTATCAGGGTTTTTTATTGGATGCATTCGCCAAGCCGCGGTATGTAAATGGGGGCGATTCTATTTACATCAAGCCGTTTTCGAACCGTCCGCAACTAACTTTTGAATTTGCACGCCGAACCCAACAGTTCGATTTGGTAAACCCGGCTAATGCGAAACAATTGGTTTCTTATCAGCCAAATACCCGCGTTAATTTTCTAGGAACCTTCGACTATCGCTGGCTAAGCTTGTCATTGGGAATATTTTCATTTGGCGCTGCCGAACATAAAAAGAAAGGCGAAACCGAACAGTTGGCACTGCGATTCAGCATAAACGGAAAACGAATCTGGAATTCAAATGTGTTCCAACTTTTCCAAGGCTATTATTTATCCAACCCACAAAACACGATTCCCAACTGGAATCCAGAAACCGAAATTTATCCGCAACGACCAGATATATTTACGTTCACCTGGTTCAGTAATTTATACTACTGTTTTAGTCCAAGCAAATTTTCCTATCGAGCAGCACTCTGGCAACTCGAAAAGCAGGAACAAAGTGGCGGAAGCTTCATCGCCGGTCTGTCTTATCGATTCAATCTGATTAACAGCGACGAAAGTCAATCCATGATTCCCAGTGTTTTGTTTAACGACTATCAGCCGCAAAATCGCGCTGTTGCTGTTCGTCAATCTACACTTACCCTACATGGCGGCTATGTACATTCGTTCGTTTCTCCAACATCATTGTTTTTAACGCTCTATTTTTTACCTGGAATCGCAATTGAAAGCGGAGCTTATTTGCCCGAAGACAACATCTTGCGCATCTTTAATTCAGAGGGCGCTTTTGCCACCGAATTTCGTTTTATTACAGGGTACAATGGAGATCGATGGTTCGGTGGGCTTTCTCTGCATTCCATTTCATTCGCCGGTAATCGTCAAAGCGAATTGTGGGTAAACACTAGCATGGGATCTGTACGATTGTTTTGTGGATACCGTTTCCGCGAAGTTGACCGAACTAAAACACCACGTTTTTTACGCGCTATAGGCCTTTAGTACGCGCGCTCGTTTACGTTGTTGAAGTAGTTTATAAAGGCGCGATTAACCACTTTGTTTCCGCCCGGAGTAGGGTAGTTGCCCGAGAAATACCAATCGCCACTATGGTTGGGTGTTGCCTGATGCAGGTTCTCGAGACT
>JBKCFX010000085.1:0-6358 GCA_046303595.1 Bacteroidia bacterium | reverse complement strand
GTATATGAATGCGGTGTGCGAAAAATGCTTACCAAAACCTCATCGACAACCTTCCCATCGTTGTGAATTTTTCCGAACAAAATGCTGTATCCGGGAGCATCCATGAGCGTTTTTCCACCCGCAGGACGAAAAACCTTTTCCAACACCTCGAACGCTTTGGCGCCGCAAATGCGAATAAGCGCAATAGCCGCCATTCCGGGATGCGTTGCCAAAGCCGCTATGGTTGCCTCGTTGTTGTGCATTAGCGGGCTTCAGCCTCCTCCATCATTTGAATAAGAGCAAAAACAGCATAATTGATCATATCCATGTAATTCGCGTCGATACCTTCAGAAACGAGCGTCTGACCTTTATGATCTTCTATTTGCCGAATGCGCATCAACCGCATCAGAATCATATCGGTAAACGAACTAATGCGCATATTGCGCCAGGCCTCACCGTAATCGTGATTTTTTTTCAACATCAAATCTTTCACCATCGCAATGGTGGTATCGTACAAACGTTCTGTTTCGTCGAGCGGCAGTTCTACAGGAGCTGATTCATTCAGTTGGAGCTGGATGAGTCCCATGATAGCGTAATTCACGATGCCGATAAATTCGGGTTCGATGCCTTCGTCGACCAGATGCGTTCCCGACGTTTCGATGCCACGAATTCGAGTGGCTTTGATGTAAAGTTGGTCGGTAATGGAACTGCTGCGGAGGATGCGCCACGATGTTCCGTAGTCGCGATTCTTCTTGATAAATATATCTTTGCATCGCGCAATAACGCGATCAAACTGCTCAGCTGTTTTCTGCATGGACGCCATGAATTTAAATGCGAAATTAACATCCCCGAAGCATTTCCCGTCGATTTGTTTGCGCGGATCGCTCATTTCTTTTGAAAAACCGCGTGTAATGGGTATTGTAAATGTGAACGACGATTCGTTTCACGCTGCAAGCCGAGCGAAAAAGTTGGATGATGTGTTGCGCCTTGCCGAAAAACACGTAAAAGGCGGTGCTTTTTTTCTGGATATCGGAGCCACATCGAGCCGACCGGGTGCTGAAATTTCGGATGAGCAGGACGAATGGACGAGACTAGAAGGGGTTTTTGAACTGCTTCGTAAAGAATTTCCCGACGTGTTTTTATCGGTCGATACCTATCATGCATCGGTAGCCCGTCGAGCCGTTGAGCAGGGAGCCGATTTGGTAAACGACATTTCGGCAGGAAGTATTGATATTACGATGTTCGAAACCGTTGCCAAACTCAAAGTGCCGTACGTATTGATGCACATGCAAGGCAGACCCGAAACAATGCAGCAGAATCCTAAGTACATTGATGTTGTACAGGATGTGCTGCAGTTCACGGCCGAAAAAGTAAATCGACTGAGACAATTGGGGGTTCGCGATATTTTGGTTGATCCGGGCTTTGGCTTCGGTAAAACACTGGAACAGAATTACAGGCTATTGCGCCATTTGTATGAGTTTGTGCTGATGGATATTCCAGTTTTGGTGGGTGTTTCGCGCAAGAGTATGGTAACACGATTGCTCGATGTTTCGGCTGCAGAGGCATTGAATGGCACCACTGCTTTGCACATGTTAGCCTTGATGCAGGGTGCGCATATTTTACGCGTACACGATACAGCCGAGGCTTCGCAGTGTATAGCGATTTATGAAGCTTATTCATCCTTATAATTTTCATTTTTGTTTGAATTAATTTAAACAAAACAAAATCAGTTAAATAAAGTATTTTATTCCGTTTTTACATTGAATATATTCCATAATTGCATATATAAAATTCCCGATATGCATAGGATATATTCCCGAATAGCATATTCTAAATACCTGAATTACATAATCATAAATCTAGATTTACATAGAATTTATTCCGTAATTACATAGAATATATTCCCGATTTTACAGTAGCAAAACGCCTAAAAAACATGTTATTTATACCTGAATTACATAGATAAAAAACCTGGATTGCATGATAAAAATTCTATAATTGCATAAACATAATACCATAAATGCATAAATATAATTCCATAATTGCATAATTATAATTCCTGAATTGCATAATTGATTTATCTTTGCTCTATGGTATTTCGAGATTCATGTAACAAGGCAATTGCAATGGCAAAAAAGTTTCCCATTGTTGTGCTTACCGGCCCAAGGCAGGCAGGCAAATCTACGCTTGCGAAAATGAGTTTTCCCGATTATCGTTATGTGTCGTTGGAAAATCCGCAAAACCGAGAATTTGCACAAAATGATCCACAGGGCTTTTTTGCGGTTTACGATAAGCATGTAATCATTGATGAGGCTCAGAATGTTCCTGCCTTGTTTTCATATATTCAGCAGATTGTTGATGATGCAAACATGCCTGGGCAATTTATCCTAAGTGGCTCGCATAATTTTCTTCTACTCGAAAAAATAGCCCAGACTCTTGCCGGTCGTGTTTACTTTATGGAGTTATTGCCCTTTAGTCATAATGAAATTCAGCAAATTAAGCCTTTAAGGCTTGAGGATGAAATGTACTGTGGTGCATATCCAAGGTTACATGCTATGGATATTGATCCTACTGACTTTTATCCTGGATATATTAAATCGTATGTAGAGCGTGATGTACGCAGTATATTAAATGTTCAGGATTTACGATTGTTTCGAAAATTTATTTTACTGCTTGCGCACCAGGCTGGAAATCTGTTTAATGCAGCACAAATTTCTAAAAAATTGGGCGTTGATGGTAAAACCGTGGCACGCTGGATGTCGATTCTTGAAACAAGTTACATCGCTTTTACCTTGGAGCCTTGGTATAACAATTTACCCAAACGGGTTGTAAAAACGCCTAAACTATATTTTTACGATACCGGGCTCCTGTGTAATTTGCTTGGAATTCGTAGTGCTGACTCCATTCTCACATCAACTTACAAAGGTGCCATCTTCGAAAATTATATCATTCTTGAACTCATGAAAACTCATACATCTCGGGGTGAAAAATGGAATTATTACTTTTGGCGCGACAGTAACAAAAATGAGATTGACCTGTTGCTTGAAGCAGGTAAGCAATTGCGCTGTATTGAAATAAAAGCTTCATTGACGGTAAAACCGGAACACCTTAAATCAGTTCATGTCTTGGACCCATTTATCTCTTCATTCGAAACAAAGCACTACATCATAAATTTTTTCAATGAAACTCAGCCGCGTAGTAAAGAAACGATTCTTTCTTGGCAGGATTTAGAGAAAATAGGCGGTGCGCATAGTGTTTAATAGACAATTTCAACCAAGATTTCGTAGTGTAAATCGATGGTCAACAAAACTCTATGTAATATAAGGCACAAACGGTCTATTTTAGATTAAAGGAATGAAGAGGATATTCAATCTGAGTGAGAAATAAGCCATGAGCTGGAACAGAGCTCCCTGCTTCTGATCGACTATGCGATTGCATGATGCGTTTCATTTCATCGACTTCCCTTTTCTCAAGGCCGATTTCGAGTAGGGTGCCAACAATAGCACGAACCATATTGCGTAAGAATCGGTCGGCACTGATGTGAAAAACAGCAATGCTGCCATCAATTTTCCAAATTGCTTCAGTAACAGTACACATGGTAGTATGAACCTGTGTGTTTGATTTTGAGAAAGCGGCAAAATCATGGCAGCCAATTAGTTTAGACGCTGCTTCGTTCATTTTTTCGAAGTTGAGATTGCCGAAAACATAATGTGCGTAGTCTTCCAAAAACGGATCTCGCTTTTGCATAATTTGATATTCGTAACTGCGACTAATAGCCGAAAAGCGAGCGTGAAGCTCATTCGGAACCTCAATTATTTCTTCGCAAAGTATTCCGGGTAGGCGCATGGCATCTAAACGTTTCAATACATAAGCGCAGTCATTTATTGGATTTTCGAGATCAAAATGCGCAAAAAATTTCCGGGCATGAACACCAGTATCCGTTCGGCCACAGCCGGTTGTTTCGATATCACAATTCAATACCAATCGAAGTGCATTGTTTAAACACGCCTGAACACTAGACGCATTAGGCTGTATCTGCCATCCATGGTACCGTTGACCATTGTACTTTAATTTTATGAAATAACGATATGCCATTATTTCGATGGTTGTGAAAAATTTATTGAAATGCCTTCGCAGTAAATTAATTTACTATTTACTTCTTTTCAAGGGGAAGGAGTATGCTTTCATTTCAGCAAAAAATCAAAATGTGCTACCCAAAAATAGGGTGATCAATTACAATTTCTCCAAATGATCCTTGCTCAAAGGCTTATTCAGAAAAGAGTATACCCCACGAACCTGCATCGCACGCTTCTGATCTACCGGATTCAATGAGCTGGTGAGGAATACGATGCGTATTTTCTCGTAAATCTTCGGACAGGTTTTCTGAAATTCTTCCGCAAACTGAAAACCGTCCATGATAGGCATGTTGATATCGAGAAAAATAACCTCGGGCAAGAGGTCTTCAGGCAAATGCGCCCTTTCAAAATTGGTTAGAAACTCAATAGCACTTTTGGAACTGGTATGCACATACACCCGCTCGGCAAAATTGCAACCCTCAACCATCTTTTGGTTAATGAAGTTATCAATCTCGCTATCATCAATCAGCATTACAGTTGCATACTTGGATTTAGGTTTTTTAATGCTCATGTTCCTCTATATTATCGTGCTAAAAGTAATTAATTTCTATTGCTTCCTACTGCAGATTGTGAATAAAATTATCAATTCTGTTTTTTAAAAAAATAGGCGAACCTGCACACCGCCAACATGTACGGTTTTCGCATCAGGCGATTTTCTTCCATCGTAATTTATGTTTAGCTGCATGTTGTTCGATAAGGTGCGCTGATAATTGATGCCCCAGGTAAAGTTATTTCCGCTCTTCAATCCCTCCTGCATTTCAAATGCGACCGGCGTATTTTGTTGCCCCGAAAAATTGATTAAAATAAAGTTGAATCGGCCTTGGAAACTGCCTTTCTCGGCTACATTGTACTTCAATTCAGTACCCGCAGTGTGACTCAGCGCCCGCTCGCCGCCATAATCGGCCGTATTTTGCTTGATGCTGTATTTGTAATTCAGATTCATACGAAATGCTGCATTCGGCTGAATGCTAAAGGTTGGACTCACTTCAGTATAATTGATGCGGTAATTCCGGTTTGAAAAAAATGCGGCCTCCGATCGCTTTTGTCCATTACGCGTTTCGGTGGTAATGGTAAAAATATCACCGGCATTCCACCGCATACGGTGATTGCTGAATCGGTTATTGCGTGCTTCGATGCCATTGTTGAGCAAGGCCTTATTCGATAAACTCTGCCAGTTTAATTCCATTCCAAATTTCGCCGCACCACGGTTAAAAAAAACTGTGTTTCTAACGGCTCTGTTAAAGGTTATCAATGCCGTATCGTCAATTCCAAATCGAAGCGGATTGTAGGCGCGCGCCAAATCTTCGGTGGTTGTTTTTCCATCTGTTTTCCAGGCACTTTGCGTCGACAGGCGCGATATAAACTTACGCATACCTTTTTCTTTTGTCCACGAATTCGGTGCTTTCACATTTACGGTTTGACTAAACTGATTAGAGTATACCCGAATAAAGTCGGTCGTGGGTGTGAAAACCCTGATATAGCGCGCCTGATCGGGAAAGGCAGCAATCTCGAATTCATTCAATTCCTTTATTCCATTCCCGTTGTAATCGGACCACGAATATACCCCTTGCCCCGGTTGCACTTCGAGGTAGCTAAACTCCTTGCGTGTTTCCAATCCGCTCCCTGCCTCGTAAAAGCTGTTTGCCGTAACAATGCCTTTCCAAATACGAAGGCTCAGTTCGACGCGGTTTACGAGTGTGCGTTCTGGATCAAGTGTGCTCAATAAGGTGTCTTCGATAAATAAATTCCGGAGTGCAGTTATCGTTCGCAGTTGAACCGCCTCTCCATTTGCGAGTTCGGTGCTTAGACCATAGCTTTCTGCGCGTGTGCTCCGTTTTAGGCGATTCGACGACAAAGCCTCATCATCACGAACGCGGTAAAACAAATTGAATTTCTGCTTGGCTGTATCGCGGTTCTGCAAGAATACCTGCCTGTCGTAAAAGGCATAACTCCCCGGCTGAAGCGTGTCGGTTTTTAATTGGTTGTTCTCGAATTCATCCTTGTATCCGAGTTCCATTTTCCAAATGCCGTAACTCACTGTGCTTCGGTGACGGTAAAATTGAGCATCAGAGGTCAATGCGTTGCTGCCGGTAAGACTCGAATTGAACTGCAGCTTCAGGTTTTTCTTCGCAATATCTGTTCTGAAAACATGCTGCCTTGCATTGAATTCGTTGCTGCGCGAAAAGGCAGTAAAGAGATAACTGATTTCTCCCAAACCGGGTTTTGAGACGCTGATGTTGAAG
>JBKCFX010000084.1:0-14707 GCA_046303595.1 Bacteroidia bacterium | reverse complement strand
ACTTAACGGCGTAGTAATGCTCGTTGAGATATGCTGCCACTTCTGGATCGGTAAAGGTTGCCGCATCCATCTTTTTGCACCATCCACACCAGTCGGTATAAAAATCGATGAAGATTTTCTTTTTCGTTGTTTTCGAGGCTTCCATGGCTTGGGTAAAACTCATCCAGTTAACCTTGGCCCCCTGCGAACAGGCGCTGAGCGGAAGCAGCAGTAAAATCAAATAACGCATCATTTTTCGTTCGAATTGGGATCCATCAAGTTGCTCATACCCATCATTTGCTTCATGGTTTTTTGCATGCCATCGGTGGAGCCATCGAGGAAAATAACATTGCCCTTTCCATATTCAGCAAAATTCTTCACCGCTTCGGTCCACATGCTAAACATAATCATTGAGGTATCGAGGTTGGCTTGTTTAAGTTCGGCAGCGGCAGAGTTTAAACCGCGTGCAACTTCTTGGCGGAAAAGGGCAACACCTTGACCGCGCAATTGTGCAGCTTCGCGTTCGGCAGCAGCGGCAATTTTAATGGCATTTCCTTCGGCTTCTGCGGCCTTGGTTTTGGTTATAAGCAAGGCCTGGCCTTCGTTTTCGGCAGCTGCCTTGAGGTTGTTCGATGCCACTACCTGACTCATCGAGCGCATTACCGCCTCGTCAAAGGTGATGTCGTTAACCTGTAAATCCTGCAGGTGGTAACCCCAGTCTTCGAGATGCACGTCGATTTGTTCTTTCACGTGCTCCACAATTTCTCGACGCAGCGAAAGTACTTCAGCCTGTTTCTTCGTGGCCACGAAAGAGCGGATTGAACCTTCAATGGTGCGGATAAGCGCCTGCATAAGGTTCTTTTCGTCGATAAATTTGAACGCTACTTTTTTAATGGTTTCTTCTTCGGCATCCATCACTGAAAAAAGCACCATGGTTTTGAAATACACATTGGCCTGATCGACAGTTACGGCCTGAAATTCGAGCTCTACCGAACGGTTTTGGGTAGAGATGCGTTTGAAGATTTGTTCGATGAATGGAATCAAAATGTTTAATCCGGGATGCAACAAACGGCGGTATTTACCAAAAACGGTTACCACGGCGATGTTGCCCTGTTGAACGGTTTTGAAGCCCATAAAAAGCAGCGCTATTAAAAGCACCACGACGATGTAATAGGGAGAAAAAGGCATAATTAAGGATTTAGTGGTTTGTTTTAAGATTTATTTGACTTCGCCCATTAGTTTACGAACCAAGGGCGATATAGCTATGATAACAACGCCGGCGATCAAGGCATAGATGGCAAATTGCTGGTAACCGTCGGAATAGACAGTCAATTTTTCGAGTGGCGTAGCATTTTCGGCCGGCGAGATGGCGGCGCCAAACAATCCTGCCACATACTGACCGTAAGCGCTGGCCAAAAACCACATCCCCATCATAAAGCCTTGCAATTTATGAGGTGCTAGTTTGGTCATGAGTGAAAGCCCGATAGGTGATAAGGCCAACTCGCCGAATGTGAGTACGAAATATGCCAGTGTGAAAACATTGAGTGATGCAATGCCATCTGCACCAGCAGCAAATTTGCCGGTAAAGAATAGATAGAACCCACCGCCAAGCAGGAGAAAACCAATCCCAAACTTTACTACCGAGTTGGGCTCGAGCCTGCGTTTATGCAAAAACACCCAAAGTAAGCCTAACAGAGGAGCGAAAATGATTACGAATAAGGAGTTTGATGAGTTATTTACCATATTGGGATCAATAGGCAAACCCAATAAATCTTTGTGCAAATGTTCTGCAGCATAAAGGCTCAGCGATCCTCCGGCTTGCTCAAAAATGGCCCAGAATATCACCGAGAATAAGATAAATACCAAGGCGGCAATCAACTTTCCGTTTTCTTCGCGGTTTAGCTTCGTCATTTCATAACCTAAATACGCCAAGCTAAACGGCCCGATGAAGTACATGAAATAGTCGGTATATTGGGTATTCGAAACCATTAGAATTACCAATGGTGCGCATGCCAAAGCTCCGGCATATACTGCCCATTCGTACCAGCGTTTTTCGCGTATGTTTTTAAAATCGATGGGCGGTAAGCCTATTGGCCCTAAATTTTTATGGGTGAAAAGAAACGTAAGAAGGCTTATAAACATCACAATGGCCACCAATCCGAAAGCAACGTTCCAACGAAGAGCTTCGGGAATTAGTCCGGAACCAATTTCACCTTTACCAACGCCAATCATCAAAATACCTCCAAGAAAAGCGCCGATGTTAATCCCCGAATAGAAGAGCGAAAAGCCGGCATCGCGGCGCGGATCGCCTTGGTTGTACAACTGACCCACCATAGAGGAAATGTTGGGTTTGAAAAAACCTGTTCCGATAATGAGGAATGCCAATCCTTCAAAGAAAAATGCATGCGGGTTAATGGCGAGAATTACCGAACCGGCAATCATGAGCAATCCACCCCAAAACAGGGATTTGCGAAAGCCCAGAATTTTATCGGCAAACAATCCGCCAATAAAGGTAAACGCATATACCCATGCCTGCGTAGCGCCATACTGTAGGTTGGCGGCCTCCTTGTCCATGGTTAGCTGGTACACCATGAAAAAAGTAAGCATACCGCGCATGCCGTAAAAGCAGAAGCGCTCCCACATTTCTGAGAAGAACAATGCCCAGAGCTGTTTAGGGTATTGGCCTTTAAAATCGCGTATTTGCTGAAGTTCGATATCCTGCGCCATACTTATTTTACACCATGCATTAGTTTATTGAGCGGCTTCGATAGTAGCACCAAAACGAGCCCGATGCCAACGGTAATGAGTCCCATTTGGGTGTAAATATCCACATACGTGTTGAAACTGTCGGCCGCAGTAGCCGGTTCGCTACCTCCATGCTCGCCTCCGGTTAATTTAGCAATTAATGCCGCCACATAATTTGCGCCTGCGATAGAGAGGAACCATGCGCCCATTACGGTGCCCGTCATGTTTGCCGGTGCCAGTTTCGTTACCATCGAAAGCCCAATAGGCGAAATGAACAATTCGCCTGTGGTATGAAGCATGTAAAGCAATGCCAGTGTCATAAGTGGCATTTTAAAATCGGGGCTCACAAACGGCAATCCAACATATATAACCAAGTAGCCCAAACCGAGCTGCACGATGCCCAATCCAAATTTCATAGGAATATTGGGGTTCTTGCCAATTTTCGAAAGCCAAACCCACATCACCGAAAAGATGGTTCCGAAAATTAGAATGAAGAATGGATTGAAAAACTGCGTTGTAGCGGCTCCTATTTCTGTGCCCATCACAGTTCTGTCGATATTTCTGTCGGCAAACAAGGTAAGCGATGAACCGGCCTGTTCGAAACATGCCCAGAAAACGATGTTGAAAAACATCAATAAAATCAGCACAATCATGCGGTCGCGCAAAACGGCACCCCCGCTAAATCCGGCGCTCAACAAGGTATAGATAACAAATATTGCCGTTGCAGCGAGCAAATAGCCCACAACTTCTGAATGCGTGAGTAAAAGATAAAACGCCGGCACGGCAGCCAATGTGCCTATTATTGTAAGATGTAAACGGCTTAATGGACCTAAAAATGGTTTGTTTAGCGTGTCGGGATTGGGTGGTAGGCCTTGACCTTCATAGTGTTTTTGTCCAAATACAAAGATGATCGAGCCTAAAACCATACCGATGCCGGCCAGAAGAAATCCTTTATCATATCCGTAACGGCTACCTACTTCGGCAACAACCGTGGTGGCGAGAAATGCTCCGAGATTTACGCCAATGTAAAAAATGGTGAAGCCCGAATCGCGTCGTGGATCACCTTCTTTATAAAGTTTACCAACAATCGAAGAGATATTTGCTTTAAAATAACCGTTGCCGCTGATGATAAATGCCATACCAAGAATGAGCCAAAACTCATTACCACCGAGAATAAGGAATTCGCCAATGGCCATGAGGATGCCGCCTAGAATGATAGCAATGCGATATCCTAAAATCTGGTCGGCAATTTTCCCACCCAAAACCGTAACAGCATACACCAAGGCTGTGTAAGCTCCATATGTAGCATACGATTCATCATCGCTTTTTAGTAAGGTTTTGGTGAGGTATAAAATCAACAAACCCCGCATTCCGTAGTAGCAAAAGCGTTCCCACATTTCTGCGAAAAATAGCCAGTAAAGTCCTTTAGGATGTCCTTGTGATGGTGCTGTTGTGGTCATTGTAGTTTATTATTGGTTTTGTTTAGGTAAATTCAATCGGCAATGTACGAAATGGATTTTTGTAAACAAGAAAATAGGAGCATATAAGTTTTAACTTCGAAACCAAGAATGGCAAAAAAATGATTTCAGAAATATTAGGTCGATTTGCCGATAAAACAATCTATTGCTTAATATTGCGCAGGGAAATCCCGAACGCATATGGCCCAACAATTCAAACAGGAATTCAAAGAAATTACAGATGTTAAATCAGCAGAACTAAAAAAATTGGTTGCTGAGCACGGAACGTTTAAATTAGGTGAGATTACGATTGCCCAGGTTTATTCCGGAATGAAAGGAATGACCGGCATGATTTACGAAACATCTAAGCTCGATCCCGAAGAGGGAATCCGATTCAGAGGCTATAGCATTCCAGAGTTATACGAACATCTTCCAAAAGCCGCGGGTGGTAACCAACCCTTGCCGGAAGGATTGTTCTACCTGATGCTTACCGGCAAATTGCCCGATGCATCAATTGTAAAGTCAATTAGCGCGGAATGGGAGCAACGTGCTGAAGTTCCACAACACGTCTTCAATACCCTTGATGCACTGCCGTTGAACCTTCATCCGATGACTCAATTCAGCATTGGTGTTTTGGCTATGCGCAGTGAGTCTGAATTTGGGAAGGCTTACGATGAAGGCATCCATAAAAAAGATTACTGGGATCCGACTTTTGAAGACTGCATGAATTTGATTGCTCGTCTCCCGAGAATAGCGGCATACATCTACCGCAGAGTGTACCACAACGGAAACCACATTGCCCCTGCTAAAGGGCTCGATTGGTCGGCAAATTTTGCGCACATGCTCGGGCACAACAGCGATGAAGTTGCCGAACTGCTTCGGATGTATTTAACCATTCATGCCGATCATGAAGGCGGGAACGTTTCGGCGCACGCCACGCATTTGGTGGGCTCGGCGCTGAGCGATGCGTACTATGCCTTTTCTGCAGGAATGAATGGGCTTGCCGGTCCACTGCATGGCTTGGCAAACCAGGAGGTAATTCGCTGGATATTGGATATGCAGCAGGAATTGGGCGGAGGTTTACCCAGCGCTCAGCAAATTACAGACTATGTAAATAAAACCTTAGGCGAAGGGAAAGTAGTTCCGGGCTACGGTCATGCGGTATTGCGGAAAACCGATCCGCGCTTTACCGCACAAATGGAATTTGCAAAAAAATACATGCCCAATAACGATGTGGTAAATATCGTTTGGCGCGTGTATGATGTTGTGCCCGATATTTTGGGGAACATCAAGAAGATTCAAAATCCATGGCCCAATGTAGATGCGCATTCGGGAGCTCTGCTTTTGCATTATGGCATCAAGGAATACGATTTCTTTACTGTTTTGTTTGGAGTTTCGCGTGCTTTGGGCGTGTTGGCGCAATTGTGCATTAGTCGTGCAATGGGCTTCCCAATTGAACGCCCGGGTTCGGTAACCAGCGAAGGATTGAAGAAACGCGTTGAGGCGAGTTTGGCGTAGATTAAACCCATCTTGCGGATTCGTAATTCACATACATCGTTATTCTGCAGCTTAAGGCGCTTTCGTCAATTTTGTATTTCAAAATAGACTACCATTTCTTCCATCCAAATCTTCATCGAACATTTGGATTCCTTGAAAAGTTTGCCTATGAATTTCACGACAAATCTGAGTTAAAATTAATTTTCGATTTGTTGAATTGCATCGGCTTCCTCACTAAGTTTTAGTTGGCCCCCGAACAAGGGGAAACAGCTGTTCCCGCCCGAGAAAAAGTTCGGGAATTTTTGGTATAATAAAAAGTAGAAAATCCCCCCATGATTGTTGATAACTAAGCGTTTATAAACGTTTATTAACGGATAGTTTGTTGGGCGTTTTGTATCTTGATTCTGGGGAGGAGGAGTGGCGGACCCTAGTACAATCCATTGAGCACGCATTTAATCGAATCATTATCAACACTTTATTTTTTGGGGCGCTTTATCGGGCATTTCGGTACAAGTCCTCATTCGGCTCCGCTTTGCTGCGCCCCACTCCGGGCTTTCCCCTGCAATCCCGAGCGCGGTTCTTGCTAAAACACGCATTCGTGTCGTCGATTTTCTAAATCCTAAGATTAAAATCCGAGGTTAAGGTTTCGGGATTTTTTTTAAATCTGGACTAAAGTCTGGTGCTTTATTAACCCAATAATCTTAATAAAATCTGCTGTAAATTCATGAAACTGCAACAGAGGCAAATTCATTGTCTTGCCAATCTATTGATTTACTTTTTCTTTTAAATAGCTATACAAATCGGTTTGGGCTCGTCTTTTTGTTTGCGCCTGCGTTTTACGGTAGGCATTGTTTTGCATTTTATTGATGATGCGTGCCTTGGAATTGTCGCGCCACTGGATTTCCATCATTTCAATGATCTCGCGTTTTAATTCGGGCTGATAAATCGGAAACCCTACTTCAAAGCGGCGGCTTAAGTTGCGTTCCATCCAGTCGGCACTCGAAAGAAAAATTCGTGGCTCGCCGTCGTTTCCAAAAATCAATACACGCGAATGTTCGAGGTAACGGTCTACAATGCTTATGGCTTTTATATTCTCGCTCAATCCTTTAACGCCCGAAACCAGGCAACAAATTCCGCGAATAATCAATCGAACCTCTACGCCTTCCTGACTGGCTTCGTACAATTTTTCTATGATGTCGCGGTCCTGTAGGCTGTTCAATTTCAGGAAAATCATGGCCGGCTTTCCTTTCAGAGCATTTTTAATTTCGCGGTCAATCATGCCATACAAATCGTGGCGCATGTGATCGGGAGCAACCAATAAATGCTGAAATGCTCGCTTGATGCGTGTGTCGGCTAGAATATCAAACACAGATGCCACTTCGCGCCCCATGTATTTATCGCGCGTAAACAGCGAGGTGTCGCCATATAAACGGGCTGTGTTTTCGTTAAAGTTCCCCGTGCTTAAATAGGAATAGCGACGCAGTTTATCGTCTTCAATCCGCTCTACATACAACATTTTTGCATGCACTTTCAATATAGGGAAACTGTATAAAACTTTTGCCCCCGCTTCTTCCAGTTCTTTTGCATAATGGATATTCGACTCTTCATCAAATCGCGCTTTCAGTTCAATAAACGCCGTAACCTGTTTTCCATTTTCACGCGCCTTCAGCAAGGCTTCAATTATTTTTGAATGATCGGCCGCGCGGTAAAGTGTAATTTTAATGGAGCGTACCTTTTCATCAACGGCAGCCTCGTTAACAAAACGAATCACGTAATCGTAACTGTGGTAAGGGAAGTGAAGTAAATAGTCGCGTTTGCTTATTGCATCAAATAGCGATGGTTCATCGTCGAGCGATTTAATGCGAAGCGGTGGAAGGTTTTCGTAGTGTATTCCCTGCAAGCCGAAGTTCGGGAAGCCCATCAAATCGCCAAAATTATGGTAGCGCCCGCCGGGTGTTAAGTCGCTTTTGTTCAAATCGAAAACAGTGCTCAAAATCGACAAGAAATCGGCAGGCATCGACTTATCGTAAAGCAGCCGTGTTGGATGCCCTTTAACCCGAGCCGAAATTCCCTTTTTAACCTTCTTCAACAAGTTCCCGCTAAACTCATCCTCAAGCTGTAATTCGGCATCGCGGGTAAGTTTAATGCTGTACGCCTCAACAATTTCATATTCCTCAAAATACTGAAGTTGAAGGCACAAGCGCAATACATCGCCAAGAATGATTACCGATTGTTTTCCATTCTCGGGCGGAAGCGCCAGAAAACGCGGTACTTTTCGCGATGGGATTTCAACTATAACATATTCGAACTTCCGTGGCCCGGGTTTATCAAAATCGCATAGTTTCAATGCAAGGTAAATTGATTTATCGTCGAGTAGCGGCGCTGTTTTTCCTTCGGCCACAACCATCGGCTTGATGTGCGGCTTAACCGTTTCTTCGAAATAGGTGCGAACGAAAACTTCCTGCTTTTTACTCAACTGCTTTTCGTTGATGATAAACACATTACGTTCGGCCAACTCCTTCATGATCTGGCCCCAGAAAATTTTGTTGAACCGATCTTGGTGACGTTGTACGATTCGATCGATTTTCCGGAGCACCTCTTTAGGATTCTCCTTTAAATTTTTACGAGTCTTCGAAACAAGCAAATTCAGTCGCTTCCATTCGGCAACACGAATGCGATAAAACTCATCGAGGTTAGATGAAAAGATGGCCAGAAATTTCATCCGTTCGTAAAGCGGCACGCTCGGGTCTTCGGCCTCCTGCAGCACGCGCTGGTTAAACGAAAGCCAGCTTATATCGCGGTTGAAATATTCTTTCTTTCGGTTCATTCGCTACTTTTGGGAAAATCGTAAAACCTCAGTTCGCCACACAAAGGTGAAATATCGCTCCAGTTGGATACTGTAAAATCGATTATGAAAACAGCGCAGGTTGGGAATTCTTGAGGCGCCATGCCCGTTAAATGATGGCCCAAACGGTGAATTCCCGGATTGTGCCCAATTAGAGCAATCGTATCTGCTTCGTCGGGCAATCCTTGCACCACCTCAATAAGCCTGTTGAGCGATGCGTCATAGATTCGCGTATCGGCAAAAATTTGCTGCGCATCGTAAGCAAGCTCACGCGCAATGCGACGCGCAGTAGACATTGCCCGAAAAGCCGGACTGCTCACCATAAGGTCGGGCCGAAAACCAATTTGCATGAGTCTTCGTCCCATTTCGGGCGCATCGTTCAGGCCACGTTGATTCAGCAGGCGCTCAAAATCTTCGACATATTCATCGTTCCAGCTCGACTTGGCGTGACGTATCAAACAAAGCGTTTTCATCAAGCCGCAATTTTAACCAAAATACCGCCTTAACATTCAATTAACACAAAATTTAACATTGGAGTTCACGGCCCCGGTGTTACTGCGTGCCAGGTTGAATCGTTATTAAGGTCATGCTCAATGCGACGTGTTTGGGCATGAACGCGCAATCGAATACTGTTCGTGAATTTGTTGTTTCCGGCAGATACAAGCACAAGCCAGTACGGATTGTTTACATCGGGTTCGCCCTGAAACACAATTTCCGGTTTTATAGGAAAATCGGGTCGTTCGTCTGCTTTATACAATTCAGGATTGTTAAAACGTTCGAGCATATCCAAAACAGGACGAAGCCGTAAAATCGTATCGCGAAGCATACCCGGCGGCGCGTAAGGGAAAGGCAAATCAAATGTATGTTTCGAAGCCGATTCAAGTAGCGTGGCGATGAGTTCTTTTTGCTCACTGCCTTTTGCCGGCACTTGATTGAAAACTACTGAAAAGGAAATCCAGTGATTTGCGGCATCGTAAAAATATCCGGCATATGCCCGAACGCCTTCCATACTGCCCGATTTTGCGCGAAGCTGGTCGATTTTTCGAAAGGATTTCAATTTTCCTTCCTCGCCAGCCGTCGGCAATGATCCTAAAAAATAAGGAAACTCCGTTGAACGTGTCTGGTTGCGTAAAAAGCGCGACTGAAACGATGTACTAATTCTGTTTTTCCGCGAGAGGCCTGAGGCATCATCAAAACGCATATCCAGGTCGGCTTCAGGTTTGTATTCCGAAAGGTAGCGCTCTAAAACATCGCCTCCCGATTCACCGTAGGCGTAACCTAGTCTTTTACCTATGCATTCTGCAAACAGGTTGTTGCTATTTTGATTCACTTCAGAAACCAAAGCACGCAAATCAGGCGAACGAAACACCTTCCACACCTGTGCATTGCCGGTTTCGGCGGCGGCAATTTTTACCTCACCATCCACCTTCACACCATGTGTTGCTAAATATTCTTTTAACTCAAGTCCAAAAGCTAAAGGTGGATCGGGCAAGGCACCGCGTTCGGCAAATGTTTCTCCTCTTCGTTTTACTACGCCCGAAAGAAAAACCTTGGATGCAAATGGGGCTGAGAATAAATACACATCTTCCTCCGTATCGTACGCGCTGTTTATTTTATTTACCAATTCGAGATGCTTCGCCCAGTTTGATACCGATGCAATACGGCAAGAATCGTCGTGGTTTTTAGCAGGCTCGAGCGTTACCGTAAATTCGTTGTTACGCCAATTGAGTCCGAATGCTCCGGCGCCGTAGTAATTTCCAAGATCTTCCCATATCCAAGAGGGCGAAATAACCCGATGGTCATAAGGAAACGCAAAAGGGTCAATTACCAAATCGCCTGCAATGCGTTCAATTCCTGCTTCATTGAGCATGCGCGCAATCTGTGAAAGAACCGAATCGCCCGGCATTGCACCTGCGAGGCCACTGCCAAACGAAGGATCGCCACTGCCAATCACCATCAAATCGCCGCGCAAACTGCTGCGTTTAATTTTTCCGCTTGCCAGCACTTTGGTTTCGAAGGCAAACGTTCCCTGCAGTTTGGTGAGTGCCAATGCGGTTGTAAAGGTTTTGAGCACCGATGCCGGAACCATCAGTTTATTCGACTGGTATGCGTCGAGCTCCTGCCCGCTGGCAATATCGCGAAACGACCAGGAAACCTGTCCGCGTTGCACCGAAGGATTGTTCAACAATTGTTCTTTAACCAGTTGATACGGCATTTGTGCCTGTGCGAAAAATGGCATAAGCATCAACAGCACTGAATACCAAACCCGCTTGATTTCTACCGCATTCATATTCCAAAAATATCCCAGAATTGTCATTAGACAAATTGTCATTAGACAATTTTTCTAATGTGCGTAATTAGAAATAATAGATCTAAACTATCTGAATTCATGGATAATAGGGGTTAATTTTACTTGGCCGTTTGTTGATTTTTTCTGTTAGTTTTTCTAAAACTAAATCCGAAACCAATTCTAAGATGGATAAAAAACTAAATTCTTTGATTGCCTTCGGCGACCTACTTTGCTTTTCTTGAAAAAAGAAAGTAGGCAAAGAAATTCAAGGAAAATAAAATGCTTCAGCCCGCTCTTCAAATCCCGTTGAAATGCTAAAAAAGCTGATAAATCAGTTTTCTGCATTTCTACCGGTCTTTGAATTCAGGCCATCGCTGGCCCGCTTTATTTTCCTTTTGCCGGCACGCAATTTCTCCCTCATGCAAGCATCCAAATCCTAGTGATAATTTTAAGATTTTTGAAATCGCGGCAACGATTCGGCTATTTTTGCAGCATGGCCGGAAATACATTTGGAACCTTGTTTCGCCTTACAAGCTTTGGCGAATCGCACGGAGCAGCGCTGGGTGGGGTAATTGACGGATGTAAGCCCGGAATTGAAATGCCTTACGATGCAATCAATGCACAACTGGCTCGGCGCAGGCCCGGACAAAGCGCGGTGAGCACACAACGGAAAGAACAAGACGAACCCGAATGGTTGTCGGGCATTTTCGAAGGAAAAACCACCGGTGCGCCAATTGCATTTATTGTTCGCAACACCAATCAGCAAAGCGGTGATTACGAAACGTTAAAAAATGTGTATCGTCCATCGCATGCCGATTATACGTACGAGCAGAAATACGGAATGCGCGATTACCGGGGCGGCGGACGTTCATCGGCGCGCGAAACCCTTGCACGTGTTGTTGCAGGCACGCTTGCTGAGGAAATTTTAAAGAAAGAAGGCATTTCGATTTGCGCATGGGTGAGCGCCGTAGGAAAATTTGAATTGCCATTTTCGAATCAGCACTATACCCGAAGCGAAGTTGATAAGCATATTGTGCGTTGTCCCGATGCAATCCTTGCCGGGAAAATGCAAGAAGAAATTGAACAGACACGAAACGAAGGCGATTCGCTGGGCGGAATCATTACCTGCCGCATCGATGGCGTTCCCGCCGGATTGGGCGAGCCTGTGTTTGATAAATTGCATGCCGATCTTGGAAAAGCGATGTTGAGCATCAACGCAGTAAAAGGATTTTCGATTGGTACCGGATTCGAAGCAGCGCGCATGAAAGGCTCTGAACACAACGATGCATTTATTTTAAAAGAAGGAAAACCAGGAACATCTACCAATCATTCGGGGGGTATTCAAGGGGGCATCAGCAATGGAGAACCCATCTGGTTTCAGGTGGCGTTTAAGCCCGTTGCCTCGATTGCGCATATGCAGGAAACCCTAACACAAACTGGCGAAACAACCGAACTTTCGGTACAAGGCCGACATGATCCTTGCGTTGTTCCGCGTGCCGTACCCATTGTAGAGTCGATGGCGGCATTGGTAGTTTTGGATCATTTGATGCGGCAGCAGGCAATAAAGTAAACTAGGTTTTCGGCTGATTTTGAGCAGAGGTTATGTTATTGGTAGTAATATTTTTAGATTAGCCTTTGAAGTTTAAACACAATAACTTCGATTTAGATATAGCATCAATGAATACGCAGTTTACTACGATTATTCAACTCATACGACAGGCGCGTGCCAAGGCCATTAGGTCTGTAAATGCCGAACTGATCAATTTGTATTGGGATATTGGGGCTTATATAAGTGAAAAAATTGAACGATCCGAATGGGGAGATTCGGTCGTGAAGGAGCTCGCTATTTACATCTTAACTAATGAGCCAGGATTAAAGGGGTTTTCTGATAAAAACCTCTGGAGAATGAAACAGTTTTACGAGGCTTACAAAGATTCCCCAAAACTCTCAACACTGTTGAGAGAAATAAGTTGGTCGCATAATCTGACAATTTTCTCCAGATGCAAACGAAACGAAGAGCGAGCGTTTTATCTTAAGTTATCAAAGCAGGAGGACTACAGCATTCGGGAGCTCGAACGACAAATCTCATCAAGCTTATTTGAGCGTACAATGCTCATAAATAAGGAAAGCGCACCCGCTTTGAGAGAAGAAAATCTTGACGTATCAAAAGCCTTTAAGGATAGTTATGTCTTCGAGTTTTTAAATCTTCCTGAACCACATAACGAAAATGATTTACAGCGTGGCCTCGTGAGGCAAATGAAAGATTTTATACTTGAGCTTGGTAAAGACTTTTTATTCATTGAGGAAGAATACAAATTGCAGGTTGGCAACAGTGATTTTTTTATCGATTTGCTTTTCTATCATCGGGGTTTGCAATGCCTGGTTGCGTTTGAACTCAAAGCCGATAAATTCAAACCGGATCATATTGGCCAGCTTAACTTTTATTTGGAAGCCTTAGACAAAGGGGTTAAAAAACCGAATGAAAATCCTAGCATTGGAATTTTGTTGTGCAAGGATAAGGATAGCGAAGCAGTTAAATATGCATTAAGCCGAAGCCTTTCTCCAACAATGGTCTCAGTTTACGAAATGCAACTTCCAGATAAAGCTATATTGCAAAAGAAATTACAGCAAATATTTGATGAGCATCTGTAACTCTTCTATTTCGTTCAGATTAATTTTAAATGTCTTGATTTGAATTGGCTTTATTGTAATTTAACTCAGAATAGCAAACAGCTTAATACAAGAACATGAAAAACAAACTACTGAAAATAAGCTTAATAACACTTCTTGTTCTGGTGTTGCTTATCATCGCAACGCCCTTTCTGTTCAAAGACAAAATCTTCGGGAAGGTTCAAACAGAACTGAACAATACCCTCAATGCCAATCTGCGCATCGAATCGTTTTCGCTGAGCATGTTTTCGACCTTTCCGAATTTCAAGCTGGGGCTTACTAACCTAAGCATCGAAGGCAAGGATGAATTCAAAGGCGATACCTTGATGAAAGCCGGACAAATCGATTTGGTGGTAGACTTGATGAGCGTGATTAAAGGCGATCAAATTGAAATCCGCAAGGTAAACCTTGAAAATGCGAACATAAATCTTCTGGTAAATGCTGCCGGTAAAGCAAATTGGGACATTACGAAACCCTCTCCCAAACCCGAACCAGGCAAGGAAGAACCGCCATCGAACCTAAAAATTGGATTGCAGAAATACAGCCTCGTAAACTGCAGTTTTTCGTATAAAGACATTCCCGGCGCAATGGAAACTGTTATAAAAGGTTTGAATCACGAGGGCAGCGGCGATTTTACAGCCGACCGCACCCGACTAAGCACCGAAACATCCATCGCATCGTACGATTATAGCTACGGAGGAATAAGCTATCTCAAAAAAGCAAAATTGAATTATGTCGCCGATTTCGATCTCGACTTGAAAAACAGCATCTATGCATTCGAAAAGAATGAGCTTAAACTCAACGAACTCGTTTTACAATTCGAAGGAAAAATCAGCATGCCGAAAGACGACATCGGCATCGACATTAAGTGGAATGCGCCAAAAAACGAAGTGAAGAATTTCATTTCCCTCATTCCGGGTGCATTTACGGCCGATTTCAAAGATGTACAATCGGGTGGAACTTTAGCATTAAACGGATTCGTAAATGGTATTTTGAACGACAAGCTCATGCCATCGTTCGGCGTTACAGCACGCATCGACAAAGGCAGCATTCGCTACCCGGCCCTGCCCAAATCGATTACAGGAATCCAGCTCGATCTCTCGGTTGTAAACAAAGGCTCGCAGCCCGATCAGACCGTTGTAGAAATGCGATCGTTGCACGCCGATTTCGGTAGTTTTCCGCTCGACGCAAAGTTCTTGCTTACCCGACCAATTTCTGATCCTA
>JBKCFX010000083.1:0-2818 GCA_046303595.1 Bacteroidia bacterium | reverse complement strand
GAGGATTGTTTGCTGAGCATAGGATAATACTTTCTCCCTGTTTTTGCTCTAAATTACAATTTCTTTGGGAGTTTTAAGAAGTATTTATCAGTAGTAAATTGTTGATAAATAAGAATATAAGACTTTTTCAGGGGCGACTATGTAGGAGAAAAAATCCGAATGCTTATCCATTTTCGAAAACGGAACGATATCTCCTGCAAGCACTAAAACATCAGCACACTGTACGAGAGGGCGCTTTTTAAGGTAATTCTTATTTTCACCAAATTCCAGATGAAGATCAGAAGCATATTGGATGTTTACAGCCATTTATTGGATTTATTTCATACAGCATTTTTTATACTTTTTTCCGCTTCCACACGGGCATAAATCATTTCTGCCTATTTCGGGATTGGGTTTAACATAAGGTGTATTAAACATACCGAAATCGGATGCAAACGGATGAGAAACAAACTGCTCATTATAACTGGTGTATTCAAATTCGGTATGCCGAAAAAAGTATTGAATTCTCTTGATTTAATGCATCATCCACCACACAGCACTGTTTATGGTTCATCTTTCCACATATTACATATCCGCGCTCTACTTCACCAATATCAAGCTGCCTGTTTTACTCAACACCGTTCCATCCAATTGCCGTATATACACATTGTATGCATACACCCCCGACGGTGCTTCGGTTTCCTTAAAGGTACCGTCCCAGCATTGATTGATGTCTTCGGTTTCGAATACCTGCTGGCCCCAGCGGTTGAGGATGACCAATTTAAACTGCGCCACACAGTCGCTAAACACGCAAAAGTTTTCATTGCTTTGAGGTCCTTTGCCATTGGGCGAAAAAATACTGGGAATAAACACTTCGTTGCAGATAATATCTACAAAAACGAGCACAGTATCGCTGCTTCGGCAACCGTTCGCGTCAATTCCCGAAACTATATATTGCGTAGTTTGAGCTGGATATGCAAGCGGTGATGGACAATTGCTGCAACTGAGGCCTTCATCGGGCGTCCAATTGTAATTTAGCGTTCCGCTTGCGCCCAGTTCAACGGTATCACCCAAAACAAGCGTTACGCTTTCAGGTTGTGCCACTAGGCTTTCGCTAAATGCCTCAACCGAGATGGTATCGCTAAATGCTCCTGCGGCTATACAATTGCCGCCGGAATAGGTGTAAGTAATCACGAATTCGCCTTCTGTATTGCCTAATGCGCCCAGCGTACCGTTTGCATTATTAATGGGTAGGGCAGGGCTGACCGAAAAAATACCGCCTGTTGCAAATCCACTCGCCAATACCGGGGCTGTATTGCTCATGCGACACGGATCGATGGGGTAGGCAAAAGAAAGTTGAGGTATTTCGGACTCAACGGTTTCAATAACACGGGTTATGGTATCGGTGCCGCAACCGTATTCAACAATGGCGGTTATGGTAAAGGTGCCCGCCTGCGAATATTGATGAGTATGATTTGGGCTGTTCGAAAGATTACTGGAGCCTCCGTTCGGATCGCCCATATTCCACTGGATGCTCTGCACCCCAAGTGTTCCGCCAAGCTGCACGGTTAATGGCACGCTAAGGCACGTATCGCCCAACACAAGCGGGTAAGGTTCTTGCACAGGCTCAATAACAAGGTTAGGGAAGGTAAACGTTTGTGCTGTACCGCATGAGGAAGCAGCAAGGGTATAACTAATAGCGTACTGGTTTGGCTGCGAGGTGTTTAGATTAATGGTTCCGCTTTCGGCATCAATGCTCAACCCTGAGGGCGAGGCGCTGAATGTACCTCCCGGAGCGAATCCTGCCAGAGGCTGAACTTCTGCGGTAATGTCGGCCGCGCATAGCGGATTGCTGAATGCAAATGCGGGCGGCTGAGAGGTTCCGGCGTTAAGTGTAAGCGTATTGTTGATTAATATTTCGCTACAGTTTACCTGATTCGCATATACAATTTGGTAGGTGCCCGGCACACTGCTCGCAAAATCAACTAAGCCTGTAGCTGCATCAACATTGAGACCGGTCGGTACGGAATAGAAGGTACCCGAATTGTCGCCTGTAATGGTAGGCGAAACATTGGCATCGCCTACGCAAAATGGGCCCGACGGATAAGTAACGGTGGCAACGCCTGTTGAGGTGCTGTTGCAGCAATTACCCGAAATATTGCTAACACGATATGGCGTTTCGGAACTCCAGCAACAATATTGAACGGCAAGTCCGCGCAGGCTGCCTCCAAATTGCGTTTGGAAATAATCCAAAACCTGGTCGGCCGTATTGCAACCTCCCTGATAGGAATTTAAATCGCAGCTGTATAAACAAATCAGGCCATCATTCCATCCATTGGGTTGATTTAAGAAGTTATTCGGATTGGGTGGGCTTATGATGTTAACCGGCGGATATACTTCAACCTCGACCAAGGCTGGATTAATGCCCGCAAATGTTGATGCAGAAATTGGGAATCCGCAGTGGTTGTTATTAACGGCTGAATTAAATCCGGCGTAGTGCACGTCTGTAATGCTGCTTACAAATGGACCGCTAAACGTTACATTAACAGGTTCGTAGGTGCAAATTCCGATTTTAAGATTGGGGATGTCTTCATCCACGATCACATTCAAGTTACCGCCGTCGTAATTGCTTATTAGAAGCCAGTTTCCTTCGGGGTCGCAGGTAACAGGACCACCACCTCCGGCAAGTATTTCTACCTCGGCAGACGATGTGCCACATGCCGTACCACTGGGTGTATAGGTTACGGTATATATTCCGGGTTGACTTAATGAGGGATTAATGGCTCCACTGCTTGCATTCAGTGATAAACCCGTAGGAGAAGCACTGAAAACTCCGTCG
>JBKCFX010000082.1:0-11632 GCA_046303595.1 Bacteroidia bacterium | reverse complement strand
ATCTGAACGAAAGCAGCGCTCGGCCGCACTTCAAAACTGGCTTTTTGAACAATATCGTTTTGTAAATAGTAAAATTCAAAGCAAATCGCTTGAGGAGATCTTTTCGCCAAACGAACCGCCCGCAGGAGCAGGCGAATGTGCCGCCCCCAAATTGCTGCAATATGCCTTTATGAACGACTATACCCCGCTGTGTATGGCCGAATTTTGGTGGGGAAAGTCGCCCGCAACAGAAATTAGGTTGCATCGCAATTATTATCCGGCATGCCGCGGTAAATGCCTGCCAATACTTGGGTTCATGCTCGAAGGAATAGAACTGGATGCCAATCCGCTGCTGGATGCTGAATTTGATTCGCTTCAGTTCGAAATCCTTGAGGAAGATGATGATTTGATGATTATAAACAAACCATCGGGACTTCTTTCTGTTCCCGGAAAAACGGGGCAAGATTCGGTGTACAGTCTGGTAAAACAACTTCGACCGGAAGCCCAGGGCCCGCTCATTGTGCACCGGCTCGATCGATCAACCTCGGGCATCATGTTAATACCCAAAACAATGCATGCGTACCATCATCTTCAGCAGCAGTTTATTCGTCGCAGTATCGCGAAGCGTTACGTGGCCTTACTCGATGGTGAAATAACTGAAAACGAAGGCATCATTAACCTACCCATTCGTCCCGATATAAATGATAGACCTAGGCAATTGGTATGTTTTGAGCATGGACGCGAAGCCATTACGCATTGGCAAAAAGTAAGCACACAGGATGGACGAACACGTATCCATTTTTTTCCGAAAACGGGCAGAACGCACCAGTTGAGGGTGCATGCAGCCCACAACCTGGGCCTAAATGCCGGAATTTGCGGCGATGATTTGTATGGTAAACGTGGAGAAAGGTTAACGTTACATGCCGCATCCATCACATTTATCCATCCCGGCACAGAACGAATAATAACGATTCATAAAGAACCTGATTTCTAACCCGGGAGGCGTGGAATCTGTTTTTCGAGCTGTTGAATTTGGCTTACAATTTCTTCGTTTTTGGGCTTGGCTGCTTTGGCTCGTTTGAAATACTCCTTGGCGACGCGGTATTGCTGCCTTTGCATTTCGATGGAACACAATTGGAGGTAGGCTGCGGCAAGATTGTCTTTATCGGGAATTCCAACTTTTACCGCTTCGAGCAGGTGTTGGCGCGCTTCGCGGGTATTGCCCTTGCGCAATTGCACCATACCAAGCTGGAGCAGATTGGTACCGCGCATATCGCCGGCGAGGGTAGAGTTTGTTTTTAAGCTTTCGCGGATGTTGTGCTCGGCCTGATCGAGGTTGTCGTGTGCGAGGGCAAGATTGCTTTGCAACATAAAATACGCCTGGCGTACCGGTTTAAAAAGCAGATTGGGAAAGCGAATCATTTTCATGTACCGCGTTGCACCTTCAACATCGCCCTGCATTACGGCTTCCTGCACAACGCGCATCGTACCAACCATAAAATACAGCAGAATGGATACGGCGGCGAGAATGTAACAGATCCATGCCAAAACCGTGTCGAGCCAAAGATGCGAAGCAATGCCGAACGCAATAAGCCCGAAAATAAAATAGATGCGGTTGATGATGTAGAATTTCAGAAACTTCATAACAAAAAAGAAGCGCAAAGGTAACTTTTTAGGGTAAAATATCGCGTGCATTAAACTCAATTTAAGACAAAGAATTAATCAGGGTGGATATATTCATTCTACGAGAAGCGCGCGGGATTGCAGGTAAAAGCCCGCAGCCGGGCGAGGCACGAGCCGGGCGAGGACTTGAACCGGAAAGCCCGGAATCGCGCCCAAAAAGAAAGTATCGAAGGATAGCATTGGTTTGAAAATTATTTTCATCAAAATATTTTGAGCGAAAACTATTTTTTATACTTTTGTGCCATCATCAAGATCCACTGCGGGTGGAACCAACCGAGCCGACGGGCCGCGGTGGTAAAACGATGAGGGCCGGGCGCCAAAATAAACGAAAGCCTCCCTTTAAATCCGCTGTTTTCTCGATGTGCACTGCATCGGCACAGGTGTCGTTTGCATGTGGTTTCGACGTAACCTTTAAACAATCATATCATGAAAACACCGTCAAAAAAGGAAGCAAACAACCGCGATTTGCACAACACCCCAAGCAAAACGGAAAATGAAATCGACGTAACGCTGCTTAAAAATGCAGGACAAAAGCAGCGAACCGACATTCGCAATTTGCCCTACAGCAAGGACAAGGACGATACAATATATTTGTTTCGAACCTCGTTGCCACATGGCAAACAAGGCGTTAAACAATCGGCTCCCCCCAAAAAAAATGTCGAAGATTTCGATGAATTATTGTATAGAACCGCCCCAATTTTGCAACGTCTTCGAAATTATTCAACGCGCTACAGCAACAACAAACTTAGCGCTAAAGAAGTAGAAACGCTGAATGGATTGCTAATAAAGGTTTTTGCCCCATCAGCAGCATCTGTAGTCTTACATACCGACTCCGGGCTTGAACTTGAATCTGTTGAGACATTCGAAAATTTATCTGAATCGTCGTTCTCATCAACATTCGAGTCAATGAAAAAAATATGTGCTGATGTTACAATAACATTCGGTATGGCACTTGGTTTCTTTTTGTTTCATAACAAAATTCAAGAGGTCAACGAGGAATTTTTCGATGATTTTTACGCCGAAAATAATTTGCCTCCGATGTTATTCGATAAAAAAAATGTGCTTATACACGTTTATTTTACAGAACTTTTGCTGCAAGGCTGCAATCCACTGCAACTGATTCTTAGCATTGATGAATTGATGAAGATGGTCGAAAAATCGCGCCATGAAATTATTGCCTCGGCAAGAGTTATGAAGCGTCAACTCGAGAAAGAAGAGAAGGAGGCGGAAGAATCGTAAAAGATAAACTATGGTATTGCATCACGAATTGGGTGTGTAGAACACACTATGCTATTCGTTAAAAAGAATTGCGAAAAGCGCTATCGAGGCAAATAAATTCTAAACCATACAAGCGAGGCAAAACCGAAATCGAATAAAAAAGCGAATACGGTGTAGTTCAGAACCAATCACGTTTTTTCTTACACGAAATCGCGCATTGTTTCGGATAAGAACAAGGCGTATTCGCTTCATTTACTAAACATTAAAAATACAAAACACGAAATTCGACGAAGTATCTATTCAATAACTTACGCTGTAAGACAGCAGGTTGATCTTGATAGTTTAGGCATGGGGCCTACTGTAATTTCACATCATTAAACCGCTAAATAAAAAGACCATGAACAGACTCTACTTCAAAACAATCATTGCAACCGGAATTTCACTTTTTATTACGGCTGCGGCATTTGCATCTAAAGTGTGGACCGGTGCACAAAACAGCAATTGGAGTAATGGAGCCAACTGGATGCCATCGGGCGTTCCGAGTAGCTCTGATGCGGTGATTTTTTCTCCTGATGTCTCAAATGCATCTTGCACACTCCCATTTTTAGGTTCGGTGAAAGATATAACCATCCTTCCGGGCTATTTGGGTACAATTAGCGGATTTAACAGTTCGCTCGCACTGTTTACTGTTAACGGCACCTTTCTGCAACAAGGCGGAAATGTAGATTTGCGAAAAAGCAGATTCAGATCTTTGCAAAACCTTATTGTGGAAGGTGGCTCTTTTTCAAAAGGATCGCAGGGAAATATAATGCTTACAGGATTTCAGCTCTTGGGCGGAACGAGTCAGTTTTCGGGCGCTAGGGTTGATGTAATGGGCAATATGTTGGTTACTGGCGGAAACCACAGTTTAGGAAGCGGCACGTTCGAAATTAATGGAGTATTTATTCAGCATGCCGGAGTTCTTTCGAAATCGTCGGGCTTTATTCGATTTAAAAACCAAATTGCACCCAGCTTTTTGGGCGGCGAACAGGAATGGAATGCATCTGTTTTTATTGCCAATGGGCTGAATATCGCAATGAGTAATTTCGAAGGTGGAAATGCAGCATTGTATTTAAATGGCGATGTAACAATTAACACATCACAATTCAATCAAAACGGCGGTTCCTTTTCGATTCCACAGCCGTATTCATTCTCAGTTAATCAGTCAACTTTATCATATGGCCAAGTAGTATTTAATTGCGGCCCTTTTGATGCAATCGAAAGCACCATTGATTTGGGAACCGGAAATACAACAGCAACGGGCGATGTAACATTTAATACCTGCATTATTCAGAAGCAAACCGGAGAATTGCGTTTGGCACATACAGGGATTTTATCGCTTATCGCATCGAATTTAAATCTAGCGGGCGAATTATTTATTTGCAAAAATCTGATTATGCAGGATGCCTATCTCAAACCGAATAACAATCAGGTTTGGATATCAAATGCTCTGCTTGAAAATTCAAGTTCGATCGAAAAAAATACAGGATACTTTGAATGTGGGTACAACGAAATGATTATTACCAATGAATCATCGTTATACCTCGATGGCTGCGAAGAAATCAATTTGGGTTCACTGCAATCAAATTCTTCCTTATTTTCATTCGGCGATTCGCCATGTTTCGTAAATGGTTCTGTTATCTTAAGCAATGGTTCTGTGTTTTCTGCGCCAACATCGACATTAACCATAAAAGGTAATTTTGAGACATCGGGCAGTTCGTTTGATGCCAATAACGGAGAAGTGATTTTTAATGGAAGTACGTCAACGGGTATTCATATTTCTGGGAATCCTGATTTTTATACTGTTTCGCTCAATCATTTGTCGGGCGAAAATGAATTTCGAATTGACTTGATTGGCTCGGTTGGCGTTTTAAACACGTTAAAATTAAACAATGGATTGTCGGCCGCAAAACCTATTTGCTTATATGGCGGATCGCTTCAATTATCGGGCAATGTAGATATGAGTTTATACCGTTCTTCGTTAATTCCCGAAGGCGATGGTCAAATTTCATTTACAGGATCAGGAAATCAACAAATTATTGGTAATGCTGCCAGCGGCAATGCGGGCATTTTGCCTCACTTGCATATCGCTAAAACAGGCGGAATTTTCGATATTTCGGACAATCTGGCTCTTGGTAATGGATTTAGCCAAAGCAGCGGTGTTGTATTTGTGCATGAGTCTGCACATTTCTTTCTTCACAATGGTAATTTTAATCTTGCAGGAATTTCTGCTCCCCGCGTAACCGTAAGCGGTTCTGTTACATTAATTAATTCGTTGCGTGTTGAAGATGAATTAAGCATTGCGTTGAGTGGCAATTTACAGCTCGAATCGGGCGCATCGCTATTGGTTGACAATACTTTTAATAACGCGGGAACATACCGCAATTTAAGTGGAACACTTGTAGTGAATGGTGAATTAATTAATTCAGGAACGTTTGAAGTAAATTCAGGTTCATTCACCGCAAATGCAGGAATTCAGCAATTAAATGGCGCATTTTCGTGCAATACCGGCAATGTGTTCATTGCTCCATCTATGGATGTTGCGGGCGGAATATTTAACGCAGTAGCCGCAAGTGTAAATCTCTCGGGCAATTTAAATCAATCGGGCGGCGAAGTTTGGGGCAGCCTCGATGGTTCTGTTTTTTCGATTTCGGGCGATTATAACCAAACAAGCGGATTATACAAAGAACAATCGGGCATCTTGCAGCTTGGCGGACAATTGGCTATAAACGGCACATTTGAACGGAATTCGGGCAGTGTGCAGTTTAACGGAACCGCACCGCAAACCATACCGGCACTTGCGTACCATCGTGTAGCTGTTAGCGGCTCGCCACGTCAAATAACACTGGCTCCGGGAATGCTTCGGATTTCGGCAACTGTAAACGGATTAGCGCTACCAACAAATTGTACATACCTAAAAACAAACAATACCATACAATACGATGGAATTGGCAATCAGGAAATCGCCGGATTTGCCTATGAGAATTTAGGACTAAGCCGAGGTGGAACGAAAACACTTCTTGCATCTGCCAGTGTGCGCGATGTACTGCAACTTGGCTCTGCAACGGCATTTGATGCAGATGGCGCACTGAACAATAGAATTTTAACGCTGATATCTAGCGCCGATAAAACAGCACGTATTGCGCCGATTCCCACGAGTGCATCCATTACCGGCAACGTCACAATACAGCGCTATACGCGCGGTGGCCTGCGTTCAAACAGATTTATCGGATCGCCGGTTGATACCACAGGTGGAGTTAAAATAAAGCAACTAAAAGACGATATTCTGTTGTATGGTCCGGGTGGAGCATCCAATGGATTTAACAATGCGAGTCTGTTCACAACTAACCACTGGGTATACGATGAAAACTTACCGAATGGCAACGAATGGAGAAGTCCGGCAAGTATCAATGAGGTTCTGCCGAAGGGAAAAGGACTTTTGCTTTTTCATTGCGGCACGCCCAACCAAGCGCCAATTAATGCCTCAACTGTTCCGAATGCTGCAACTGTAGATTTTATTGGAACGCCAAACCAGGGCACAATTGCATTGCCCATTCAATGTACCGGTGTTTGCGTAGATGCAGACAATGGCAATGGCTGGAATCTTCTTGCGAACCCCTATGCATCGCCAATCGATTGGATGTCGGCCGATTGGACCCGTTCAGGGGTTTCCGGAACACTCTATATATGGAATCCGGCCCTCAACCAATATGCCTCATTCAACTTAAACAATCCGGCTGCAGCCACCAATGGAGGCTCGCGCTATATAGCACCATCGCAAGGTTTCTTCTTAAAAGCAACATCAACGAATCCGGTACTTGTAATAAACGAGAGCGTTAAAGCAAGTCAGTTTGCAGACAGCACCTTGTTTAGGTTGGCTGAACCGCAGGAACAATTGCGCCTTAAGGTATTTAATGCCGACGAAAGTTCGGGCGATGAAGTGTTGGTACAATTTCATTCAGCTGCCAGCGAAAGCTTTGAAGAAGAACTCGATGCCCTAAAACCATCCTTGCCTGATGTTGAAATTAATTTTGCGGCGAAGAATGAGCTAGGCGAAAAATTTGCCGCGCACGTTTTCAACAAACCAGATTTGAGTGTGTCGGATAAACTAATTCCACTTGAACTCATAGCCAAAAACGGCTTCTACACACTTGTTCCGGAACAATTATCCACTTTCGATTCCAAGCTGCATTTCATTTTGGAAGATGCTTTAACAGGTAATACTTATGAATTAGCTGAAAAGCAGGCAATCGCAATCGAAATTACATCGGAGGAAGCTTCACGAGCAAGCAATCGCTTTACGTTACGCATAACCGAAAACCTAAACAATACGGTAACGCATTCGCCGATATCGATATTCCCTAATCCGGCGGGAGGCGATTTTGTTAAACTTGTTACAGGCAGCAAAATTGCCGGCACGATTCAGATTTTCTCACTATGCGGACAACTGATGGGAAGCATTTCTGCCGCAGCAGCAGAGAATGGAATTCAGCATATAGACATTGGTAATTTAGCTGCCGGTATGTACTCGGTGGTTTGGCAGGATGGAAACATCCGCGAAGTTGCAAAATTTGTGAAGCAATAGGAACACATTCAATCATTTTTGAATTGAAGCGCTGTTACTTTTCATTCAATTTGGAAGCTCTTATGGTAAGTCCAAGGAAAAAATGACATAAAAAATCATGCTTCCAACCTTGCCCCAATTAATTATATCTATCGCAAACGCAATAGGGATTTAGGGTAAAAAACAGCATCATGACCTTGCGATAGGAGACGTGCATTGGGAAGCGAATCGGGGCGGGGCATCTTGAAAAGTAAATCGTTAGCGGAGGATTATTCGCCAAAGGTGTTGTGCGCACAAATGCTGAAATGTTAACTTTGCGCTCAATCGTACCATGTTTGCACTATTCAAAAAAGAGGTAAGCAGCTTTTTAAGTTCCCTTACCGGTTACATCGTAATTACAATCTTTCTGTTGGCCGTGGGTCTGTTTCTGTGGGTATTCCCCGGCAATTTCAATATACTCGACGCGGGCTACACCAGTCTCGAATCGCTGTTTGTAATCGCTCCGTGGATGTTCATGTTTCTCATACCCGCAGTTACGATGCGCCTGTTCTCGGAAGAAATGCGCAATGGCACGATGGAGGTGCTGCTAACACGACCAATTAGCGAGTGGCAAATTGTGTTGGCGAAATACCTGGCGGGTTTTCTGTTGGTAATCTTGGCCTTATTGCCCACATTCATTTACTATTTCTCGCTGCAAACGCTCGGCAATCCTCCCCAAAACATTGATGTAGGTGCTACCTGGGGATCGTATTTCGGCTTACTCTTTCTTGGTGGGAGTTACGTATCCATTGGTGTGTTTGCTTCATCGCTCACCGAGAACCAGCTCGTTGCCTTTATCCTTGCATTCTTTCTCTGTTTTTTCTGCTATTTCGGCTTCGATGCCATTGCACAATTGCCATTTTTCCAAGCAGTTGATGAGCCAATCATCAATCTGGGCATTAACGCACACTTTGCGTCGATGAGTCGTGGCGTGCTCGATACCCGCGATATGTTGTATTTCTTAGGATTCATTTTCTTCTTTTTGGCCTGTACCCGTTTTAAAATTCAAAGCCGCAACTGGTAGTATGAAGCAATCTGTTAAAAAATCGTTTAGCCGCAAGAAAGCTGCTGTTATTAGCCTGGCGCTGATGACCATGCTCGTGATTCTGCTAAATATGCTCGGCAGTTTCCGCTTTTACAGGCTCGATCTTACCACCGAAAAACGGTATTCGCTTAATCGCGAATCCATTAAGCTGCTTACAAACCTGAAGGATGTTGTTTATGTGAAAGTTTACCTCGAAGGTGAATTACCCGCAGGATACAAAAAGCTGCGTAACGCCACGCAGGAAATGCTCGATGAATTTCGTGCCTTTACACCAAATGTGGAATACGAATTCATCAATCCATCGGCTTCCGAAGACGAACGCGAACGCAAAGCCATCTACCGCCAACTCATGCAGGATGGCTTGGTTTATACCACACCTGTAGAAGAAAAGGGCGCCGGAGTAAGTCAGACGCTGTTGTGGCCGGGCGCTTTGGTTTCGTTTCGGGGCCAAACATTGCCGCTACAACTTCTTAAAAGTTCGACCTATGCCAACGAGGAACTTATGCTCACACGCGCTGTGAACGATCTGGAGTATGAGTTAACCAATACAATTCGCAAACTGAATTCGGTAGTAAAACCGCGGGTAGCATTTATCGAAGGACATGGTGAGCTCGATTCGCTCGAAACCAAGGATTTGAATCTTGCACTCAAAGAATACTATACCGTTGCCCGTGTGCGTCTCGACTCGAGCCTTTCGAGTTTGATTTACCGCACCAAGAAAGACGATTCGCTCATTTTCGTGCCGCGTTATTCGGCTATCATTATTGCGAAGCCCGATTCGGTATTTTCGGAGAAGGACAAGTTTCTAATCGATCAGTATGTAATGCGCGGCGGTAAGGTGCTGTGGCTTATTGATCGCGTGGATGCTTCAATGGACAGCCTCAGTGCGAGCAATGCAACGATGGTGTATCCGCTCGATTTGAACCTCGACGATATGCTGTTTCGCTATGGTGCGCGTATCAACAGCGACCTGGTGATGGACCTCAATGCATCGGTAATTCCGGTAATCGTAGGCATGGTGGGCAATCAACCGCGTTTTGCACCCAAACGCTGGCCGTATTTCCCGCTGTGTATGCCGGCCAGCAATCACCCAACAGTGAACAACCTCAATGCAACGCGTTTCGAATTTGCAAATTCTATTGATACTGTTGGTTCCTCAGATATTCGTAAATCGGTATTATTGCGTACTTCGGGACGCTCAACGCGAATCAATGCACCTGCGCGGATATCCTTAAACATTTTGCGCGAGAAACCCGATCCGAAAATCTACGCACAACAGGGCATTCCACTGGCTGTATTGCTCGAAGGGAAGTTTCAATCGGTGTATCAGAACCGTTTGATTGCTGCGTTGATGAACAATCCAGAAATTGGCTATAAACCTGCGTCTGAAAAACCGGGTAAAATGATTGTGGTTGCCGATGGCGATGTAGCGCGAAATGCGGTGAACAAGAACGGACAAATTGCCCCGCTGGGTTATGACCGGTATAGCGGTGAATTGTTTGGCAATAAAGACTTTCTCTTGAACTGTGTGAATTACCTGTGCGACGACGCCGGCTTGATTTCGGTGCGCTCTAGAACAGCCAAATTGCGCTTGCTTGATGAAACCAAAATTAAGGCCGAACGCACCTCTATCCAGTTAAAAAATGTTGTTTTGCCGATTGTTCTGCTGCTTCTTGCAGGCCTGGTGCTTGTGAATTTGAGAAAGCGAAAATATGCAAGGTCGCTAAAAGGACCAGTCTAATTATGTCGTTTAATTCATTGAGCTATGCTGTATTTCTTCCAATAATTTTCGCATTATATTGGTTTATTCCGAGAGAAAAAGTAAGCTGGCGCAATCTCTTATTGTTAATTTCAAGTATTTATTTTTACGTATGCTGGGATTGGCGGTTTACTTTCCTACTGATTTTTTCAACACTGCTTGACTATTTCACGGGCGTCATGATTGAACGGTCTGATGAATACAAGAGACGTAAATTTTGGCTTTATATTAGTATAATAATTAATGTCGGATTTCTCGCCTTATTTAAGTATTTCAATTTTTTCATTGAAACATTCGCATCATTTTTAAATAGTATAGGAATAAATTTTAACATTCATATCATACAGGTTATTGTTCCTATAGGCATTTCGTTTTACACCTTCCATGGCTTGTCATATATTATTGATATTTACCAATATAAGATTAAATCAGAAAAGAACATTATTGATTACAGCCTATTCGTAAGTTATTTTCCACTACTTGTTGCAGGTCCTATTGAAAGGGCGAATCGCTTGCTGCCTCAACTCAAAACAGTAAAAGTTTTTGACCAAGGTCTCGCTGTTCGCGGATTAAAACAAATTTTATATGGCTTGTTCAAAAAAATAGTGATCGCAGACAATTGCGGAATCTATACAAATGATATTTTCAACAATTATTATGATTTTTCTGGAGTAACTTTATTTGTTGGAGCATTCTTATTTGCAGTTCAAATCTATGCCGATTTCTCTGCTTATTCAGACATAGCATCAGGTACATCAAGGTTATTTGGAATTCAACTAATTAGGAATTTTTCATATCCTTATTTTTCTAGAAATATTGCAGAATTTTGGAGAAGATGGCATATTTCTCTTTCATCGTGGTTTAGAGATTACCTATATATTCCGTTAGGTGGAGGAAAAGGCAGTACGTTGAATCGTGTTCGAAATGTATTGATTATATTTTTAGTAAGCGGATTATGGCATGGGGCAAATTGGACTTTTGTGTTTTGGGGTTTTTTGAATGCTTTATTCGTTTTGCCATTTATCATTTCAAAGTCAAGAAACCACTACACGAATATTGTAGCTCAAAACAGCTTATTTCCTTCCCTATATGAATTCATTCAGATTATTTCCACATTTTTACTCACAACCTTAATATGGATTTTTTTTAGGATTAAAACAATTAATGAATCATTTACTATATGTATGAAAATTTTCAATGACCTCTTCAACTATCGTTCTTTCGTTGAAACATATGATTATTTAAAAGCGAATTCTTTTTACGAAATCTTCTTGTTGCTATTTTTCTTTACAGTCATTGAATGGTT
>JBKCFX010000081.1:0-1674 GCA_046303595.1 Bacteroidia bacterium | reverse complement strand
GAAAACGACTTGGGGACATATCCCATTCCAATTGCTTTTTTAAGGCTTGGCGCCATTGTTCCCGATGTAACGATGCCGATAACTTTGCCATCCGCATCACAAATTTCATAATCGTGGCGCGGAATGCCTTTGTCGACCAGTTCGAATCCAACAAGTTTACGCTCAACTCCGTTTATCTTTTGCGATTCGAGCACTGCCTTGTTGTTAAAATCCTTGGTAAACTTTGTAATCCAACCTAAACCGGCTTCAATCGGAGAGGTGGTATCGTTGATGTCGTTGCCGTAAAGGCAGAAACCCATTTCAAGACGAAGTGTATCGCGCGCCGCAAGACCTGCAGGCTCAATACCGAATTCATGTCCGGCTTCGAAGATGGCATCCCACATGTGCTGTGCATGTTCATTATCAAAATACACCTCATATCCTCCTGCACCCGTATACCCTGTTGCCGAAATCAATACATTGCCAATACCGGCAAACGTGCACTTTGTGAAGGTATAATATGCCAAGCTGTCTAAAGGAAATTCGGTTAACTTTTGCAGCGCCTGTGTTGCCAATGGTCCTTGAACGGCGAGCAAGGCAGTTTTGGCGGAGATGTCTTCCATATCAACACCCCAGGTATCGTTTTGCTTGAGCCAGTTCCAGTCTTTCTCGATGTTGGATGCATTCACAACCAGCATGTATTGTTCTTCGCGGATGCGGTAAACCAGCAGATCATCTACAATACCGCCGTTAAGGTTCGGAAAGCAGGAATACTGTACTTTGCCATCTGTGAGTTTCGATGCATCATTCGATGTGGTTTTTTGAATGAGGTCTAAGGCATGCGGGCCGCGCAGAATAAATTCTCCCATGTGACTCACATCGAAAACTCCGACCTTTTGGCGTACACATTCGTGTTCCTGAATTACACCCGAATATGTAATCGGCATTTCGTATCCGGCAAAGGGCAGTATCTTGGCACCAAGCTTTTGGTGCATGGCGTAAAAAGGCGTTTTTAAGATTTCGTTCATGAATTTATTTTATGCCGCGAATCTAACCAATTCGAATTGCACAAAATTGAATTGTTGAGAAAATGTGAATCAATAGTCGATTCATTGGAAGTAATGATTGCCTATCTTCACGACCTAATTCTATTTTGATTTGTATGTATCGATTTTTGTGAACTTCGCATACGCCTTTTGCGCTATCGCATTAAAAAACAGTCTTAAATTTAGCAATCCAAACTTAACCATGAAACGTACACTTCAACTGTTGGCATTAACGGTGTTTTTGTCAGTGTCTGCACAAGCGCAATCGCGAAAAGGCATAGAATATTCGGGTACCAAAGCCCGCTATTCGATGATTGGTAAAAGCAAAATATTTTCCGAAGGCGTAAAAACCATTGAATATGAGATTTTTTTCAATAAAAAGAAAAATACCCTCACTGTAAACGCCGGCCCCAAGGACAAATGGTACGTTATTGAATTGGTTTCGCTCGACACCATTGCCGGAAATTTAACACATGTAGGTCGTTTGGAAGGCACCGAGAAGGAAACCGATGTGCAGAAAATCGCCAAATCGCGTTGCGAAGTGCGTTTCCTGTTAGACAAAGTAAGCATTAAAATCGGCGAGTCGAAATTGGAGGAATACCTGCTCGACGGGGCCAAAGTTTGGGAAGATAAACCTATGGGGAAATAA